>NZ_JADCJY010000001.1:2100000-2316300 GCF_014982715.1 Gallalistipes aquisgranensis
TTTTCCCGCAATTCAGACATCTCAAATATTTTTCATTCCGGCAGGAGTCAGGAATCACCAAGTCCCAACCGCACCCCGGACATTTCTCAGACACTCGTACATCAATAGGAATGTCGCTTTTTAAATCGAGGACCTTTCCGGTATAAATATTCTGCTTCATACCGATCTTCTCCCGTTTTTTCTCCCCGTCCGCCGACAAGGGAATTTCCCAAGTAACAATTCCTTCCTCCACAACAGGTCGGGCATGCAGCATCTGTCCAGATTCCAACAGTTCATCCAGTTCGGAAGGATCGTCAATCAATCTGGCATCGTACAATAACTGACTGGCCTGCAGAAAATCCAGGTACTCCTTTCCCGTTCTGAGCAACTCGTCATCCATCGTTTTGATGATCGCATCGATTAAAGCCATTTTCCCTTCATTCAAATGTTAGACATACGAAACATAAATTCGCAAGAAATCACAAACGCAATCCTCGCCCGGCTCCATAAGACAATGATATTCTAAATAAGAAAAGTGTGGAGCCTTTTGTCTATCTGAGTAGAGGTTCTGGAATACCCGCAAACAAATAAACAATACCCCACACCTGTATGTATATATCAGAACGATATACAGTGATACAAGCGATGAGCGTCATTGTTCTCCCTGTTTGCTTGAAATTTTCCAGATTTCTACTCAGGATGACACAAAACACTTTCATCTATATATGTCCGTCAGTTACCCGACGTCACAAATATATGAAATGTTTCGGACACTCAATGGGGTATTGCATAACAAAAATCGGCGATATGGATTAAAAAAGCAATATTGACCTCGCATTATCTTTTCTCTATTTTAGGGGATTCCTGGCTCGATGACAATACGGAACAGGGCCCGGAATAGACATCCGGGCCCTGTTCCATATTATTATTCAGCATAGTCAAAACCCCTTTTGCACCTTGTCGAGCACCTCGAGCACGATGCGGGAACTGTCGCGCACCTGTTCCTCGGTGATGACCAGCGGCGGGGCGATCCGGAAAGCCGTGTCGCAGAAAAGGAACCAGTCGGTCATGATGCCGGCCTCCTTCAGACCGCGGGTGACCCGTTCGCGGAGGACCGGATCGCCCAACTCCACGGCCATGATCAGGCCGCTCCGCCGGATTTCCCGCACGAGGGGATGTCGTCCCACCAACTCCTCGTAAAGAGCCCCTTTCGCTTCGACCTGCTCCACGACCCCGTGCGACAGCAGGTATTCCAGCGATGCCAGTCCCGCCGCGCAGCAGACGGGATGACCGCCGAACGTAGTGATATGTCCCAGCACGGGATTGGTCTTGAGTGCATCCATGATCTCCGCCGAAGAGATGAACGCCCCGAGGGGCATCCCCCCGCCGAAAGCCTTGGCCACGCAGAGGATGTCGGGAACCACGCCGTATTTCTGCAGGGCGAACAGGGCTCCCGTGCGGCCCAGCCCGGTCTGTATCTCGTCGAAGACGAGCAGCGCCCCGACCTCCGTACACCGTGCACGCAGGGCCTGCAGATATCCTTCGGGAGGAATCCGCACCCCGCCCTCGCCCTGCACCGGCTCGATCAGGACACAGGCGGTGCGGCGGGTGATCTGCGACAGGTCTTCCGCCTCCCCGAAACGGATATGGCGCACACCCGGAACCAGCGGACGGAACGAGTTCTTGAACTCCTCGCCGCCCATGACGCTCAGCGCCCCGTGGGTCGAACCGTGGTAGGCATTGCGGAAGGCCACGATCTCGCGGCGGCCCGTGCAGCGTTTGGCCAACTTGAGCGCTCCCTCGATCGCCTCGCTGCCGGAGTTCACGAAGTAGACCGAACTCAGCGGATCGGGCAGCAGCGAGGCGATCCGGGCGGCATAGCGCACCTGGGGCGATTCGACGATCTCCCCGTAGACCATGATGTGCATATAGTCGGCCGCCTGCCGCTGCACGGCACGCACCACATCGGGATTGGAGTGCCCCACGTTGCTGACCGAAACGCCCGAAATCAGGTCGTACCAGCGCCGGCCGTCGGGACCGTAAAGGAAGACGCCTTCGGCACGCGCCACCTCGATCATCAGCGGATCGGCCGAAGTCTGTCCCACATGTTCCAGAAACTGTTTTCTAAGTATCGTCATTTCTCTTTCGGATTATTCGTTTTCCGCGAAGCGGGAGAGTATCCGCTCCGAATCGCGCACCGAAGCCATCATCCAGCGGAAGAGCAGTTCGGCGCGTTCCCGCTCCCCGATCCTCCACTGCGCGCCGCACGCGCGGATGCGCTGCGTCAGCACATGGAGCAGCACGGCGGCCGAGGCCGAGACGTTCAGACTCTCCACGAAACCGCACATGGGAATCCGCACGAAGTCGTCGGCCGCCTCGATCACCTCCCGGCTGATGCCGGCATGTTCGGTGCCGAACACCAGGGCCAGCGGACCGCTCTCCACGTCGAGCGTTTCGGGTGTACGGTCGCCCGCATGGGGCGTGGTGGCGACGATCCGGTACCCCCGGCGGCGCAGGTCGGCCAGCGCACCGGCGGTCGATGCGTGGCGGTGCAGGTCGAGCCACTGGTCGGTTCCCCGCACGATCCGCGTATTGGGGCGGAACTTGCAGAGGTTTTCCACGGCATGCACGTCCTGAAGGCCGAACGCCTCGGCACTCCGCAGCAGGGCGCTGGCATTCTGGGGATGGAACGTGTTCTCGGTACAGAACGTGAGGTAACGGGTACGCATCTCCGCCACCCGGCGCAGGGTTCCCTCCCGTTCGGGAGTCATGAACCCGGACAGATAGGCGACCCGCGCATCGTACCACGCCTGCGGTCGGCCCGCCCACCGCTCCCGGTCGTTTTTCGGACGGAAAGCTTCGGCTGAGATTTCGTTATTTTCGGTATTTCTCATCTTCGTCGAGCATCTTCAGATAACTTTCATAACGGCGGAAGGCGATCCCGCCCTCCCGTACCGCCTGCTGCACGGCGCATCCCGGCTCGTGCACGTGGGTGCAGTTGTAGAACTGGCAACCGGGCGCGAAACGCATCAGGTCGGGGAAGTAGCGGGCCAGCTCGTCCGCTCCGATATCGAGCAGGCCGAACCCCTTGATGCCCGGGGTGTCGATCAGGAACCCGCCGTCCGACAGGGGATACATCTGCGAAAAGGTCGTGGTGTGCTTCCCCTTGTGGTGGAACTCGGACACCGCGCCCGTGCGGACATCCGCTCCGGGCTCCAGCGCCGCCACCAACGTCGACTTCCCCACGCCGGAATTGCCCGACAGCAGGGTCGTACGTCCGGCCAGCAGCTCCCGCAGCCCCTCCACTCCCTCGCCGTCCGCGGCCGAAAGGGTCAGTACGCGATAACCGGCCAGGGAATAGGTCTCCAGAAACTCCCCGAGCTCCTGCGGCCGCGTGCGGGCCAGGTCGATCTTGTTGAGCAGGATCGTGGCGGGTATCCTGTAAGCCTCACAGGTGACCAGAAAACGGTCGATGAACTCGTAGCTGGTGGACGGCGAAAAGAGCGACACCACCAGGAACGCCTGGTCGATGTTGGCGGCGATGATATGGGACTCCTTCGAGAGGTTGGGCGAACGGCGGATGATATAGTTGCGCCGGGGACGGATGTCGGTGATGACGGCTTCGCCCCGGGCATCGAACCGGTAATCGACCCGGTCGCCCACCACCACGGGACTCGTGGAACGCGATCCCCGCAACCGCAATTTCCCCCGGATACGGGCCTCGACCCACTCTCCGGAGTCGCTCCGCAGCCGGTACCAGCTGCCGGTGCTCTGCACCACTGTCGCCGTATATTCCCGTTCCATACCTATTCCTGTTTCGAATCGTCCGAGGAAGGACCGAGCAGTTTGTCCTGCACGAAATCCACATAGGGAAAGACGTACTCCCCCAATCCCTTGACCGGAGCGTAGAGCCGCGAACGGCCGAGGGTCTCGCCCGACACCCAGCCGTGCCGGCCGTTCAGGTAGTCGAACCCGCAGAGCAGCACGCTCAGGATCAGCGCCATCTTGAGCCCTCCGAGCACCACGCCCCCCACCGTGTCGAACATGCCCAGCCCCGTGATCTTGAACAGGCCGTGGGCCAGCCGTCCCAGCAGACCGATGGCGATCAGCACGCCGGCCACGATCACGACGAACCCGACAACCGGAGCCAGCGAAGGATCGAGCTTCATGGCAAGCCCGAGCTCCCGTCCGTAGCGGAAGGCGAGCCATACCCCGACCAGAAGCCCCGCAATACCGCCCAACTGCAGGATCACCCCTTCGGTATAACCTTTGTAGAGAGCCCATAACAGCGGAACGGCGATCACCACGTCCAACCAACTCATACGATTTATTTTGCACGAAGATAGCGATTAATTTCGTTTATTCTTACCTTTGTAAAGTAAAATGCGGGCTTATGAAACGTTATCTGATTCTGCTCCTGATCGTTGCCGCGGCATGCGGGGTGCAGGGCCGCGAGGTGTTCAATATCGACCGGAACTGGCGCTTTTTCAGCAACAGCGAGGTGACCAGCGACGGAGCTCCCACCGTGAACCTGCCCCATATCTGGAACAACGACGCCCTGAGCGGCAAGAAAGACTACTTCCGGGGAATCGGCAACTATCTGAAAACGATCGAAATTCCCTCCCACTGGAGCGGGAAGCGGGTCTTCATACGCTTCTACGGGGCCAATGCGGTGACCAATGTCATCATCAACGGGAAACACGTGGGCGAACACCGGGGAGGGTACACGGCCTTCTCGTTCGAGATCACGGACTTCCTCCGTTTCGGCGAACGGAACTACTTCTGGGTGATCGTCAACAACGCGCCCCAGCTCGACATACTGCCTACGGCGGGCGACCTCAACTCTTACGGGGGAATTTTCCGTGATGTGGAACTGATCGTCACGGACCCTGTCACGGTCGCCCCCGTCCTCGGAACGGAAGGCATTTTCGTCCATCCGAAAAAGGTCTCCCGCGAGGAGGTGGAGGCCGAAGCGGTGGTCAAGGTGACCGGTACGAAGGACGGCAGCGCACAGGTGCACCTGACGGTCTTCACCGACGAAATGGACACCGTGGCGCAGGCATCGGCCCGCGTACGGCTCAGCGGACGGACGGTCTCCACGGCCCGGCTGCCTTTCCGGATCGAAAACCCCACGCTGTGGGACGGAGTCTACAACCCGTTCCGCTACAGCGTGGGAATCAGGCTGACGGCAGACGATGTCGCCGCATCCGATTCGGTGGTGATCCGCACCGGTTTCCGCACCTGTACGGTCGATCCCGAACGCGGTTTCCTGCTCAACGGCCGTCCCTACCCGATCCGCGGCGTCAAGGCTCACCAGGACCGGGCACTTGTGGGAACGGCCCTGCAGCCCTATCAGATCGAGGAGGATTTCGAACTGATCCGCGACATGGGCGCCAACATGGTACACACCGCCGGAGTGCCCCATTCGCCGGAGTTCTACGAACTGTGCGACCGCTACGGCATACTGGTGTGGTGCGACCTGCCCTTCATGGGCGCCGCCTACCGCACGGACAAGGCGTTCGTCAATTCGCCGCTGTTCCTGAAAAACGGGAAGGATCAGCTCCGCGAGATCATCCGCCAGCAGATGAACCGTCCCTCGGTGGTGATGTGGGGCCTCTTCTCCGACCTGCACCAGCGGGGCGACGACCCTTCGGACTATATCCGCCAGCTCAACATGCTGGCCAAGCAGGAAGACCCTTCGCGCATGACCGTGGCGGACAGCAACAACGACGGACCGTTCAACTTCATCACCGATCTGATCGTGTGGGACCACTTCTTCGGCTGGACGGCCGGTACCCCCTCCGACATCAGGATCTGGCAGGAGCAGCTGCACCGCGACTGGAGCAACCTGCGCTCGGGTGTGAGCTACGGGGCCGGCGCCTCCATCTATCACCAGGAAGATTCGCTCTACCGCGCCCCCTACATGGGCAACTGGCACCCCGAACGGTGGCAGACCTACCTGCATGAACAGTATTTCGACTATCTCAAGGGCGACAGCCTGCTGTGGGGCACTTTCGTGGCCAACATGTTCGACTACGGGGCCGCGGGACGTTCGTGGGGAGAAGGAAACGGGATCAACGATCTGGGCCTGGTGACCTTCGACCGCAAATACCGCAAGGACGCCTACTATTTCTACAAGGCCAACTGGAACCATACCACGCCGTTCGTCTATATCGCCGAACGGAGGTGGGACACCCGGCGCAGGACCATACAGCAGATCAAGGTCTACTCCAACCGGCCGGAGGTGGAACTGATCGTCAACGGCACGTCGCTCGGCACGAAAACCGGCACGAACGGCACTTTCCGCTGGGAGGAGGTGGCCCTGCACGAAGGAACGAACACGATCGAGGCCCGCAGCGGGGACGTAAACGACCGGATCGGGATCGACATCCTCAACAGCGGATCGAGAAGCATCGTCGACTGACGTTTTTCCACAGGAAAAAAGAGAAAGCCCGGCCGGAAGGGGGCCGGTGCACAGAAAGCTCTCCCACCCTGCTCCTCACGGACGGCAGGAGCGGCGCAGGATCTCCCGTGCGCCCGGACCTTCGCAGAAAAGCAGGTCGATCACCGAAAGGTTCGGCACGAAAGGCATCCGTTCGGAAAAGACCTGGTAATAGGGCTCGGGATCGAACGAGGGGTCAGGCCGGTGAAGACGGGGTTTGGGCGAAAGCGACGAGCGGAAATCGGAGAATCCCGCCTCCTCCGCCTCTCCGGGCGACAGATAACGCTCCGAAAACCGCAGCGGAACCTCCGCACCCAGCAGGCGGAGTATGAGGCGGAGCAGGCCGAGATCGTAATCGAGCAGGAATTCGTAACGTCTTTCATAGAAGGGAGCCAGCTCTCCGCCGTAATAGTCGAAATACGGGGAGCTCTTGTAAGCCGAACGGATCGAATACCAGTGCTGGTGCTGCCACCGTTTGGAGTAGTCGATGCGCATGTCGCGCACGGCGCACCCCCCGCCGGAGGGACGGACTGTCTGCACCGTCAGCGAAAGCGGTCCGCCCGCCGCCAGAATGTCGCAACGGCTGCGGTAGCTCTGTTTCACGAAATGTTCGTGAATGTCGATCACGCAGGGCGCGAAACACAGTTTCGCAAAGTACTGGACATTGCCCAGGTATGTCAGCGGCAGGAGGTTCATCGTTCCGGCTCCGTCCAGTCGCCCCCCTCGCGAATCAGATCCACCAACGCATCGAGCGCCTCCTCCTGCGGAATGGCCCGCCGCACCACTTCGCGCCCCTTGTAGAGCGTCACACGGCCCCGCCCGGAGCCCACGTATCCGTAGTCGGCATCGGCCATCTCGCCCGGACCGTTAACGATGCAGCCCATCACGCCGATCTTCAGCCCTTTCAGGTGCGAGGTGCGCGACCGGATGGCGGCCAGCGTCTTCTGCAGGTCGTAAAGCGTGCGGCCGCACCCCGGGCAGGCGATATATTCCGTTTTGCTCATGCGCACCCGGGCGGCCTGCAGAATACCCAGCGCCAATTCGCGCAACTCTTCCGGCGAAGCGGCCCCGCCATCGTTCTCGATCAGGATACCGTCCGCCAGCCCGTCGATGAACAAGGGACCGAAATCGGCAGCGGCCCGGACCTGAAGGCGCAGCAGAGAACTTTCCCGGTAACGGCGGCGGAGAATCACCGGCCGCCGGTCGCCCCGGGCCGAAAGGTTCAGTATCCGGGCCCGCCAGTCGGCCACGGGATTGCGGTTTCCGCTCTCCAGCAGCACGATCCGCCCGTCCGACACGGCGGAAAGCTCCTCCCCGTCGAGTTCCCCGTACAGGAGCGGCACGTTCGCCCCTCCGACCCGGCCGACCGGATCGGTCTCCCGCCGGCGATACTCGCAGGGGGAATAGGATGAAGCGTCTTCGATCGGTTCCACGGGTTCGTGTCCCGCTCTCTCCGCAAAATAACCGGTCAGCTCGAGCGCCACGGGAATCTCGTTCTCGGGCGGCTCGGTAAGCGACACCCGGATCGTGTCGCCGAGACCGTCGGCGAGCAGCGCCCCGATCCCCACGGCCGATTTCACCCGTCCGTCCGCGCCGTCGCCCGCCTCGGTCACCCCCAGGTGGAGCGGATAGCGCATCCCCTCGGCCCGCATGGCAGCCGCCAGCATCCGGTAGGCGTGCACCATCACGCGCACGTTGCTCGACTTCATCGAGACCACCACGTCGGCGAAGCCCTCGGCCCGGCACGTGCGCAGCATCTCCATCGCCGATTCGACCATGCCGCGCGGCGTGTCGCCCCAGCGGTCCACCATACGCGGGGAGAGCGACCCGTGGTTCACCCCGATCCGCAGTGCCACGCCGCGTTCCCGGCACCGGGCGATCAGGGCGCGGAGCTTTCCCCCGTCCTCGTCATTGTAGTTGCCGGGATTGATACGCACCTTGTCCACGTACCCGGCGGCGATCATCGCCACCTCCGGGGTGAAATGGATGTCGGCCACGAGCGCCACCCGGCCGGGCCACAGCCCCTGCACCTCCAGGGCATCCCGGATAGCCCGCAGGTTCTCCCCCTCGCGCCGCCCGGGAGCCGTGAGCCGCACAACGGGCCCGCCCGCCTCCACGATCCGGCCGATCTGGGCCACGCAGCCCTCCGTGTCGAGCGTGTCGGTATTGGTCATCGACTGCACCGCGACGGGGTTCTCCCCCCCGATCACCGTACAGCCCACACGCACCGGATCGGTCGCCCGGCGCACGTATCTTTCAAGAGATTCGCAGAATTCGATCATAATCCTATGTCGGCATAAACCGGAACAAAGATAGTGTTTTCCCGCCGAAAGCGGACCCCGGGCGGGAAAGAACGGAGGAAATCCCGCCGAATTCGCTACCTTTGTGCGGAAATGTTCCGGATTTTGCTTATCTTAGGGACTGCGGAGCAAGGCGAAAGAGAATGGGCGGGATACTCGACAACGACATCAAGTTCCTCACGGGAGTGGGCGAACGACGCGCGGCCCTGCTGGGGAGCGAGTTGGGCATCCGCACGCTGCGGGACCTGCTCTACTACTTCCCGTTCCGCTACATCGACCGCACGAAAATCTACAAGATCGCAGAAATCCGCGACGATTCGCTCGCCTACATCCAGCTGAAGGCCCGGATCGAGGGGTTTTCCCTCGCGGGCGCAGGTCCGAAGAGGCGTTTCACGGCCATCGTGTCGGACGGCACGGGCACGGCCGAACTGGTGTGGTTCAAGGGGATCAACTGGATCGAAAAGCGGCTGGAGCAAGGACGGGAATACATCGTCTTCGGCCGCCCGAGCATCTACCGGGGCGAACTTTCGCTCGTCCACCCCGAGGTGGAGCCGCTGGGCGCCCTGCTCGGACGTCCGCAGGCGGGAGTACAGGGGGTATACAGCACCACGGAAAAGCTCTCATCGAACCAGCTCGGCACCAAAGGCATCTACACGCTGGTGTGCAACCTCTGGAAGCTGGCGGGCGAACGGATCGAGGAGACGCTGCCCGAGGAGATCCGGCGCGAAAACGGACTGACCGGACTCCGCGAAGCGCTCTGCAACATTCACTTTCCGCAGAACCAGCAGCTGCTGCGCGAAGCCGAATACCGGCTCAAATTCGAGGAGCTGCTGGGTATCCAGCTGAGTATCCTCTCCCGTCGCAGCGGCCGGATCGACAAGAACGACGGGTTCCTCTTTCCGAAGGTAGGAACCTTTTTCCATACGTTTTACGAGGAGAAACTGCCGTTTCCCCTGACCGGAGCGCAGAAGCGGGTCATCCGGGAGATTCGCGCAGACACGGTGACGGGCCACCAGATGAACCGTCTCCTGCAGGGCGACGTGGGCAGCGGCAAGACGCTCGTGGCCCTGATGTCGATGCTGCTGGCGGCCGACAACGGTTACCAGAGCTGCCTGATGGCGCCCACGGAAATCCTTGCCCGGCAACACTTCGCCACGATCCGCCGCATGGCCGGCGGACTGGGCATCCGGGTGGAGGTGCTCACCGGATCGTCCCGGAAAAGCGAACGCAAACCCGTACTGGAGAGCGTACGCAGCGGTGAAACCCACATTCTGATCGGCACGCACGCCCTGCTGGAGGACACGGTGCAGTTCGCCGACCTGGGACTGGTGGTGATCGACGAACAGCACCGCTTCGGGGTGGAACAGCGGGCCCGGCTCTGGACCAAGAACCACCGCCCGCCCCACGTGCTGGTAATGACCGCCACGCCGATTCCGCGCACGCTGGCCATGACGCTCTACGGCGACCTGGACGTTTCGGTGATCGACGAACTTCCTCCGGGCCGCAAACCGGTACGCACGTTCCACTACTTCGACTCGCACCGTCTGCGCCTGTTCGGGTTCATGCGCGAACAGATCGCACGGGGACGACAGGTATACGTGGTCTATCCGCTCATCAAGGAGTCCGAAAAGATGGACTACAAAGACCTTTACGACGGATTCGAAAGCATCACCCGGGAATTTCCCCTGCCCGGATACCGGGTGACGGTCGTACACGGGAAGATGAAGCCCGAAGACAAGGAGGCCGCCATGCAGGAGTTCAAGAGCGGGGCGGCCCAGATCATGGTGGCCACGTCGGTGATCGAGGTGGGGGTGGACGTGCCCAACGCTTCGGTTATGGTGATCGAGAGCGCCGAACGATTCGGACTGTCGCAGCTCCACCAGTTGCGCGGGCGCGTGGGACGGGGGGCCGAACAGTCCTACTGCATCCTGATGAGCGGCGAGAAGCTCTCGCGCGAGTCGCGGGCCCGGCTCGACGCCATGGTCGCCACGACGGACGGGTTCGAACTGGCCGAACTCGATCTGAAACTGCGCGGTGCGGGCGATCTGAACGGAACGCAGCAGAGCGGTCTGGCATTCGAATTGAAGATTGCCAACCTGAGCCGCGACAGTCAGATCGTGGAACGGGCCCGGGAAGCGGCGGAAGCCGTACTGGCCGGCGACCCGACCCTGTCGCTGCCGCAACATGCGAGCCTTGCGAAACTGAGGGAAAAATATTCGTCCCGCGAAGAGATAGATTTCAGTATGATTTCATAATTTTGCGGGCAAGGATAACGTTTTGAGAATATGAAAGTAAAATCCATCATAGCGGGCATCGCGCTGTCGGCGGCCGTGGCGGCGGCCCCGGCGAAGACCCCCGAACGGGTCTTCAAGGACGGGGAGACCCTGACCTACATGGTCAGTTACCGCGCTTCGCTGGTGCCCAACACCGACGTGGCGGAGGTCGTGCTGCGCACCTCGCGCACCTCGCTCGACGGCCGTCCCGTGTGGAACATCTACGGAAACGGGCGGGTGATGCCCTTTTTCCGCTGGTTCTTCGACCTGAACGACACCTACAACACATGGCTCGACACGAAGACCCTCCGCCCGGTGAAGTTCACGGGCGACATCCGGGAAGGGAAATACCGCTTCGTCAGCGCCTACCGTTACGACTGGGATTCGATGAAGGTGCACACCACCTACCGGAACCTCAAGCGCGAACACGACAGCCACAAGACGATGCCCCTCACGGAACGGAGTTTCGACGCGCTGGCCCTGTTCTACAATCTGCGGGGCGAGGACATAGACTCCTTCAAACCGGGCGAGCCCCGTTATCTGGAGCTGGTGCTGGAAGACACGATCCGCCGTGTCCAGTACAAATACCTGGGCCGGGAGACGAAGAACATCCGGGGACTGGGCAAGTTCAGGACACTGAAGTTCTCCTGCCAGCTGGCGACCAGCTCGGGAGAGTCGTTCGAGGACGGCAGCGAATTTTTTCTCTGGATCACGGACGACCGCAACAAGATACCGCTCTACATCGAATCGCCGATCCGGGTCGGCAGCATCCGCGGCAAACTGGTCGGCTATTCCGATCTGCGGTACGACCTCAGTAGCAAAATCAAGTAAATTGCTTATATTTGCAGAACGTAAAGACGAGTGATATGGAAGATTACAACGACGAATACCCCGCCCCGTCCAAGTCGATCAAGGGCTACAAGATAGTGATCGTGATCCTGGCCGTCATCCTGGGCGCGCTGTCGATCCTCTATTTCCAGCAGGTGAACCGGATGAAGGCCGAATTCGCCATAGAGCGCGACACGCTCACCAACCGGCTGACCAACCTGATGAGCGAATACGACAACCTCCGGACCGAGAACGACACGATCTCCCGCCATCTCGAGGAACAGCGGGGCAAAGCCGACTCGCTGTTGCAGCGGCTCAAGAAGGAGCGTTCGTTCAGCGCGGCCAAGATCCGCCAGTACGAGAAGGAACTGGGTACCCTGCGCACGGTGATGCGCGGTTTCGTGCACCAGATCGACTCGCTCAACACCCTCAACAAGAAGCTCATCAACGAAAACGTTGACTACCGCAAGCGGATCACCACCGAAAAGATGCGGGCCGACATGGCCGAAGAGAAGGCCGACGAACTCTCGACCAAGATACGCAAGGGATCGGTGATCCGGGCACGCGACATCTCGCTGCTGGCCCTCAGCAGCAGCGACAAGGTCGTGACCCGTGCCGCACGCGCCTCCCGCCTGCGCGTCGACTTCGTGCTGGCGGCCAACGAACTGGCCACGCCGGGAGAGAGGCACGTATATGCCCGGATTACGGGACCGGACGGTTATGTCATGGCCAACACCTCGGGCGCCGTGTTCGAATTCGAGGGCGACATGCTCACCTACTCGGCCACACGCCAGATCGACTACCAGAACCAGGACCTGGCCGTCAGCCTCTATTACAACGGCGCCGGCATCACGGGCGGCAAATACCGCGTGGTGATCTATATGGACGGATACCAGATCGGCAGCAACGAAGTGATCCTGCGGTAACGCGGACAAAGAGCCACATCATACGGGAGAGGCTGTCGACAAGCCTCGGAAAAAGTTTCCACCCCTGCCGGATTCGTCCCGACGGGGGTGGAACCGTTATAACCGACTTGTCCGAGGGTCTTTTTACCGGCGCCTTTCCGAAGATCCCGCGGATCGGTCCGGACTTTTCATGGCGGGACGGCAGGTACGGCACGACAATTACTCGATCACTATGTCGAAACCGTGGAGCAGACCGGCCAGGTTTCCGTCCGCAAAACGGGCGCCGGACACCAGATTGGTACGTGGATCGAGCGTCCAATCCGTCGCCGAACGGAAATCGGCCTTCCGCAAATCGCAGCCTTCGAAAACGGTGCCGGGCATCGCGGTATCCGGGAACCGGGCGGCCGACAATCCGCAATCGCCGAAAAAACACTCCCGGAGCCGGCAGCCTTCGAAACGGACCGACTTCATCTTCAGACGGGTAAACGTACAGTTGTCCAGTTCGGAATCCACGAAATCCACTTCGAACCCGAACGGCATGCAGTCGCCGAAACAGAGCCCCGTAAACCGGCACCCGGAGAAAAAGAGATTCCGCAGTACGGCACCGCCCAGCGGAACGAGCGTAAAGACGCAGCCTTCGAAACGGCAGTCGGCCATCAGCACCCCGGAGAGGTCCGTCCCTTCGAAACGGCACCCGCTGAAAGTGCACCCTTCCCACTCCGTTCCGGCGAAGGCTCCCGCGGAAAAGACCTCTCCGCACAGCGCCTCTGCCGCATGGAACTTCGAAACGGCCATCGGGCTACTGGAAGAATTTGCGCTGGAAAAGGATCAGATAGATCACGCCGACCGTAATATAGCTGTCGGCCAGATTGAAGATCGGGCTGAAAAAAGTGAACGGATCACCCCCTATACCGGGAAACCACGAGGGATAGTGACCGCTGACGATCGGAAAATAGAGCATATCCACCACCTTGCCGTGCAGGAAACCCGCATAGCCGCCCCCCTCGGGGAAAAGCGTCGCCGGGGAGAAATAGGTGGATTCGGAGAAGATCAGCCCGTAGAACGCGCTGTCGATGATATTACCCAACGCTCCGGCCAGAATCAGACCGAAACCGACCAATACGCCCGCCGGCGCCTTCTTTTTCAGCAGGTGGACGATATACCACCCCAGCGCGACCACCGCACAGATGCGGAACAGGCTCAGGATCAACTTGCCGTAATCGCCGCCGAGCTGGAACCCGAACGCAGCGCCCGGATTCTCGATGAACCGGATGAAGAACCAGTTCGGGAAAACGGTGTAGCTCTGGTCGAGCGCCATGTGGGTCTTGACCCAGAATTTGACGCACTGGTCCACCACCAGCAACAGGACGATGATAAGCAGGATTTTCTTGCGCGACATGTTTCGATCCGTTACGTTCGGGGCAAAGATATACAAAAACTCCGCAATGCGGAAACGGAATCCGCAGAAACAGGGCAAATAAAGAGGGCCGCTTCCTCAAGCGGCCCTCCTGTCGGAAACCCGAGTCTCCTTATTTCACCAGTGCATTCAGCTCCACGCCGGCCTTGAACTTCACCACGTTCTTGGCGGCGATCTTGATGGAGGCTCCCGTGCGGGGATTGCGTCCGGTACGTCCCGGTTTCTTGGCCACGGCGAAAGAGCCGAAGCCGACCAATGCGATCTTATCGCCTCCGGCAAGAGCCTTTCCCGTCACCTTGATAAATGCATCCAGACTTTTTCTTGCATCCGTTTTTGTGATGCCCGCCTCGCTGGCGATGGCATCTACGAGTTGTGCTTTGTTCATTATAAATAAGGTTTAAGATTAAGGTTCGAGCAGCAGTTCTTTCGACGGTCGTATGCAAATGTATAAATAAAATTCCATAATCGCCAGTCACACAGGCGCATTTTTATCCTCCTTTCGAACACTTTCTATGTACTGCAAGGGCTCCGGAACGATATTTTTTTTGCAAATACCGAATATCGGTGCTACTTTTGTCACCGGAAAGATGGCAGAGTGGTCGATTGCGGCGGTCTTGAAAACCGTTGAGCTGCGAGGCTCCGGGGGTTCGAATCCCTCTCTTTCCGCCGGAGGGCTGTCCTGTCAGCCTTGAAAAGCAGTCATCACCCCCGTCAGAGCAAATTCTGACGGGGGTGAAACCGTTAAAACAGCAGCCATCGGGCCAGCCCGTCCCTCCCGAACGTCCTCCCCCCCGGCCGTACCTTCTCCGGCAGAATCCGGCCATTCCCCTGCGGAGACCGGCCGAAGCACCCCCGAATTTCCCCGTCAAACGCCCGGGTACGGCCCTATCCCTGCACTACCGGGCCGATCCGTGGACCGATTACATGAACTATCGTTCGGGCGGAAAATTCAGGTTCGGTTTCTGCCCCCTTTCCTCGCAGCGATATTCTTTTCCAGGCAGCGGGCCACCTCGCAGTCGTCGAGACGGAACCTCCGGAAAGTGTCTCTCGAAATCCCGTACCTACGGCATATTCCGGCCACACTCTCCCCCTGCCTCAACGATTTCAGCACCTCCTTCCGGTTGGAAACGAGCAGGCCCATCTTCGGGCAGTCCCCTTTGCGCCGTCCCAGCACCTTCCCCTCCGCCTTCCGCAACGCCAGGGCCTCCTTCGTCCGCATCGAAATCAGATTCCGCTCGATCTCGGCTACCAGACCGAATGCGAAACAGAGCACTTTGCTGTTGATGCTATCGTCGAACGCATAGCCGTCTTTGGTGCTGTACAGCACGATCTTATGTTTCAGGCAGTGCCCCATGATCGACATAATGCTGGTCAGGGTACGGCTCAGCCGGGAAAGTTCGGTGACGATCAGCGTATCTCCCGCACGGAGTTTTTTGAGCAGTCCCCCGAGCTTCCTCTCCCCCGCCTGTTTCCGTCCGCTGACGACCTCGGTGACCCATTTATCTACCTGTAAGTTTTTCAACCGCGCAAAACGTTCGATCTCGTCCTGCTGATTGGCCAGATGCTGCCGGCCGGTGCTGACTCTCAAATAAGCGATAATCATACTCTTATTTATTTGGTGAATATTCAGATATTTTCCGGTGAATATTCAGAATCCGAGCCATCCGCATACAGTCACAAAAAAATCCGGACTTCCGTCCGGATTTCGCTTGCAAAAAACGTTCGTTTTCACGTACAAAGGTAACACAAAATCACAAAACGCACAAATGTTCCCGTTACGGGAAACAATCTCAGGAATTTAAAAAACAGTTTTGGCACGGTTTTCGGACATTATTCCGATGTCTTCCGCCTTTACGATCAATCGAACGTCAAAACGACAGATCGCGCGCAGCAATACATTGAAAATGAAAGATATATGCCATAAAAAACGTATCCGGCCCCGAACCGGATACCCCGCCGTCGGTCGTCGTCAAGGCGGCCATGCGGATGGACACCGTCCGGGAACCCACGCTTATCCTTTCACCGGTAACCGGTTTATGGCACAAAAGGGCTGTATATAGAACGACAAAGACAAATCATATATATCATCATTAATCGAGGTACCATGAATCTGAAAAAGACCAAAGAGGGAGGTTTCATCAACGAACGTTTCGAAAAACTTTACAGAATGGGAGGATATGCCATGCTGTTCCTGTTGTGTATCGCATTCATCGTTCTGCTCGTCAACTGCTTCACGAATCCGCAATAGAACGGGGAATCCGGTCTTCTTGCGGGTTCCGACATAAAATCCCCCCTGCTGCGGTCGCCGTGGCAGGGGGGATTCTTATTTCCGGGAATCACCGGGAATTCCGGACAGAAAAGGTCAGTTTCCCTTCTCGATCTTCTGTTTCATCATGAACAGCAGGCTCTGGTAGTGCGCACGGGTCGTCCGGTCGCCCGTATTCTGCACCTGCTTCAACAGGGAATAGGTATCCATCATCTTCTTATAGTAGATCGGCTGTTTCGTAGCGGTCGTTTCCGCCAGCGTGTTCAACTCATAGGTAATCCCCTTGTCGGTCAGCACGACCTGCCCGGGATCGGTCATGAGGCGTTCGGACATCTCGCTCTCTCCGATTCCCGCGAAACCGAAAGGAGAGGCGGGAGCGGGTTTGCCCAGACCGTTCTCATCGAGAATCTTCTCCACATAAGCCTGCTGGAAGGTACGGTCGGTCAGCGAAAGGGACTGACGGCGGAGCGTCCGTCTCCATACCCGGTCGAACAGGTCGTCCATGAACTCGGCGTAGGTATAGGCATTCTTCGGATCGAGCTGCTCGAACAGGATCAGGCTCGAAGAGATATTCGAGAAGAACATCCGGTAAATCATGATCGACTGGAGGGTCGAAGCGGAGTAGTAGGGACCGGTGAATTTGGTCACCGTCGTATCGAACGCCCAGTCGGGAAGCTCCTCCAGCGTGGTGAAGATGAAATCGAACGCCTCGCGCTGCTCCTCTTTCGGAGCGAAACGGATCACGGGTCTTCCTCCGTCGTTCCGCACGGGCATGTCGAAGTAGATTCCCCCCAGCGACACGGAGGCATGCAGCAGGTAGCGCTGCATCTGTATCCACAGCTGCTGGTAAGTGGCCATCATCCGCTCGTAGTCCGGATCGCCCTCTTTCGTCCATTCGTTCAGGTGCTTCATGATGTACTTGAGGTTCTTCATTCCGTACTCGGACGCCTTCACGGAGTTATCCCCAAGGTCTTCCGCCTTGCAGCAGGGATCGTACTCATTGATGAAGGGCTGCGGACCGAACTTGTACATCGGATCGTGGGCCTTCTCCCGTATCCACAAATCGAGCGTATCGCGCTCGGCCTCGGGCGTGGAAGCGCCGAAAATCGGTTTGTACCCCCATTTGATCGCATAGATGTCGTATACTCCCAGGTCGGGCGGCGTGAGGCGTACGCCCCGCTCCTTGTCGCCCGGCTGCGCCACGTAATTGTAACGGGCATAGTCCATGATCGAGGGAGTGGTTCCGAACTTCTGCGTGAAGGAGGGCGAACGGAGCGAATCGACGGGATAGGCGTACGAAGCCCCGAAATTGTGAGCCAGTCCCAGCGTGTGTCCCACCTCGTGGGCGGCGACATAGCGCAGCGAACTGCCCATCAGTTCGTCCGAGAAGAGAGGAGTACGCACATCGGGATCGACGGCGCCCGTCTGCACGAAACGCCAGTCATGGAGCAGGCGGACGATGTTCGAGTAGAACAGCACGTCGCCCTGGATGATTTCGCCCGAACGGGGGTCGATCCACGAGGGCCCCATCGAATTCTGGGTCGGCGTGGTGATCATGCGGTAGCAGGTGTACCGGATGTCGTCCGGATCGAAATCGGGATCGTCCGTCGGGTAGTCGCGGGCCACGATGGCGTTCTTGAAACCGATCGCCTCGAAAGCCGTCTGCCAGTCCTCGATACCCATTTTGATATATTTGCGCCACTTCTCGGGAATGGCCGGATCGACATAATAGACGATCGGCTTGGCGGGCTCCACCAGTTCGCCCCGTTTGTAGCGCTCCAGGTCCTCCGGCCTGGGCTGAATGTCCCAGCGGTTGATGATCTCGTACTCCTTGATGCCGTCTTCCTTCTCCGTGTAGAGCCTGCGGCGCTCCGAGAAATAGCCCACCCGCGGATCGTAGTAGCGCGGACGCATCGGCTTTTCGGGCAGCATGACGATATTGCGGGTCATCACCGCGGTGAAAGGCCCGTCGGCATTATACGTAAGCTGACTCTTGATGTTGATGTTCTGCGGGAAGGCCTTCACCCCGATGATCGAGGATTTCGACGAGGAGAGCGATCCGCTCAGCGGTTTCTTCCGCATCAGCACATCCCAGATATTCGCTCCGCGGAAGGGGCTCAGCTCCTCCACATCGCCCACGAACAGATCGGTCATGTCGACCACATAAGCCGTCGAGTCGGGATTCATCGCCTCGATCTTGTAGGCATTCCAGATCGGATCGACATAGTTCTTCACGAAGGCCATGTACATGTTCGAGGCGGTGTCGCACTCGGTGGTGGTGTTCTTCATGTGCATGTACACGTTTTTCTTGTCGGCCGAAAAGGTGATGTGGATCGGACTGCGGGGCATCTGACCGGCGGCGATATCCTTGTTGTTGCTGATGCTGGTCACCCGCGAGGCGAGCAGATAATCACGGCCGAGAAGGTCACGGGGAATCTCGAAATAGTATTTGTCCTTCACCACATGGACATCGAACATTCCCTTGTAGGTCGTGGCATCCTTCAGCAGCTTTTCGTAAGCCTCCTTGCCTTCGTGCTTGGTCGAATCGGTCTTTGCGACCGCCTGTTCTTTCGCCGCCTTCTTCTTTTTCGCATCGAAGATTCCCGTACGGGCCCCGGCGGAACCCGCCACGCCGATCATCAAAACGACGAGGGCGGCACTGAGTAGTTTACGCATAATATTCTGTAAGGTTTAAATAGTTTTTCTGTCTTACTGAGTGATCAGTCCCAGATCGCAGCCGGCATCCTCGAGCGCCTTTTTCACGATGACGTATTTCTGCTGCACCTTTTCATAGGTCCGGCACAACTCCTCGATTTCGGCGTCCGTATGGGAAAAGATGAACTCGACCCACAACGGCAAATCCTCCGAAGGCTGGGGGAACTGAATCTCCCACCCGTCGTAATAGGGATAATCAGGGTCCTCCGTCACGACGGGCTTCAGATTGACGAACCCTTCCTTATACCAGAAAGAGGCGTCGGGCAGCTCGACATAATCGGGATTCGGCACAAATATCGTCTCGAACGTATCCCAGTCTATCTCCATAGTATACTTGCTGCTGCTATTATACCGGCGGTACGCCCCCTCGTCACCGGATTCGCCTCCGCTCACCGTGTAGAATTCGTCCGGAACGGTGAAAAGCTGTCGTACTCCCCCCATAAAGGAGCTCCAGAACGCGGCATTGACGGAAGCCCTGTACTGTTTCTCCGTCTCAGCCGGCAGGGCCCCCATATTCTCATCGACGTTCGAAATGATCAGCATCCCCTTGCTCGAATAGGTATCGACATAATCCGATCCTCCGTGAGCCCGGTTGATGACGCTCTCCGCCAGAATAAGGGTGAAGGGCATATATTGTTTCTTGAACTCCGTGCTGTACAGGTCGAGGAAATTCCGTTTGAGGAATTCGACACCGGCCTGCAACACCTCGGGCGTCTGTGCGGGCGGAACGAGCTCCAGCAGGTTCTGATTCGTAAAATTATACTTGTAATCCTCCTCCGTGGGATTCGTAATCACCACGATTCCGTAATCGCGGTACGTTTCGTGGATGAAGTGCTGCACGGGGTCGTTCGGGTCGTCCTCCAGATTGTATTTCGACTCGATCGGAGCGACGTTCAACGCGTCCTCCTTCTCGCACGAACCGAGCAGAAGGGCAAACGCCGCACAAAATAAAATCGCTATTTTTTTCATGGTTTGAAATCTCTTGTTTGATTATTTCGGATTGCTGACCGGACGGTTGATGTTTTCGATGACCAGATTCTTATCCAGCTCCGATCTCGGAATGGGCAGCGTGTAGGAAACGCTCCCCGCCTCCAATACGTACGTCTGGCCCGAAACAGGATTGTTGACATCCGTGTACACATGCTCGATCTTCGGGCATCCCCACCGGCGCAGATCGAACCAACGGAACCCTTCGAATGCCAGTTCCATACGGCGCTCGTCCCTCACGCGGGCGATCGTCTCCTCCCGGGAAAGCCCTGCGGGAAGCTCGTAGCCGGAGGTGAAACGGTTCCGGCGCAGCGCGTTCAGATCGGCGACCGCCCCGGCGGTGTTCCCGCTCTCGGCGTACGCTTCGGCCCGGTTCAGATATGCTTCGGCCAGCCGGAACACCTGCGGATAAATGTTGTAATCGCTTCCATAGTACTTGAAAGGACATTGATAATTAACGGCCCAACACTCGACCATCGTATAGAAATGATCCAGACGCAGGTCCCTGCCGGCGGCCGGACCTTCTTCTTCTCCTTCCGCTTCCTCGCCTTTCTCATAGAGGCCCATCAACTCCGGCGAAGGCATATAGGCAGCCGTCCAGTTAGAATAATTCTTGATATAGTCATGCAGAGAGAATCCTCCATAGGAGAAGAGCAGTTCGGGATTCTGCCGGTTCAGGAAAGTCTTGTCCCCCGAAAAGGAGTTCAGGTCGTACAAACCGGCGGACGAGACCATCTCCACGGAATCGGCGTATTTGATCGTATGATCCCAGTTCTTCATGACGAGGGCGACCCGGGAAGCCATCAGGTAGGAGGTCGCCAGGTTGGGCCGGAAAATGGTCTTCTCGATGCCGGCCTGTTTGAAATGCCGGATGGAAGCCTGAAGGTCCGATTCGATCTGGCCATAGACCGCCTCCACCGAAGCCCGGGCGAACTGCACGTTCTGAACGGTGGCCTCCAGATTGACGGGCACCCCTTTGGCCGAAGCGGCCGTCGCTTCGTCGTACGGTTCCCCGTAGAGGTTCACCAGCATGTAATAGGAGAGGGCGCGCAGGAAATAGGCTTCGCCGTACAGATCGTTCTTCTCCGCGTCGGACCCCTCGGCATCGGGAACCGCGTCGATGATAATATTGGCGATCAACACCTTATGATAATACCGATCCCATGCCTTGTCGTCCTGCTGGGTGTTCAGCACGTCCAGTTCGGGATTCTGCTGCCACGTATAGTAGCCCCACATCTTCTCCCGCCAGTCATTTACGATCGGACACTGATCGACCACATCGACCACATCGTCCGACATCAGTTCGAGATAGGGAGTCAGGTCGGTTCCGTTGGCCAATCCCTCGCCGTAGAGGAACTCCTTGTAATCCTTCACGGACTTGGGGATCATCAGGTCCTGCGAACTCTCCTTCATGAACTCGCTGCAGGAGGAGAGCACTCCCAGCAACGCACCGAATAACAATATCTTTTTCATCTTCTGATTCGTCTTAGAAAGTTATACTCAAACGTAAGGAGTAGCTCCTCTGGGGAGGAACGGTGCGCGAACCCAGTTCGAGCTGTTCGGGATCGCGGCCCTTCAAATCCTTGGATTTGATGACGAACACGTTGCCCGCGTCGAAACTGAGGCTCGCCCCCTTCATATATACCTTTTTCAGCAGTTTGGGATCGAAATCGTAACGCAGCGACATGGATCGGCAGCGCAGGTAGTTGCCCGACACGACCCGCAGGTCGCTCTTGTTGTACATGTCCCACATGTTATTGGCATACCGGTACAGAACCTCGTTGTCCCTGATCTCCAGAGCCTCCTGGGAGAGCACGGGAATGTTCGTGAAGTTCTCGTCGCCGGGCTTCTGCCAGCGGCCCACGAACTCGCTGGACATGTTCTGCTCCGGCGTGGGAAGCGCCTGTCCTGCGGATTCGTACAGGTCGTTCAGACGCACTTTGTTGCCGAAGCTGAACGAGAAGAGGCAGTTGAAGGTAAACCGTTTGTAACGCACGTAGGTGGAGATACCGCCGGTCAGGTCCGGATCGCGCTTGCCGCTGTAAGCGAATACGCGGTCGAAGGCCTCCTGCTGCGAATGTACGAGGGCTTTGTCTCCGTCCTTCTGCTCCGTTCCGAAGAAGGTGGGGTATCCTTCGCTGTCCAGCTTGTTGAACCGGTAGGAATAGAAGCTGTTCAGCGCCGAACCGTTGACCACCAGCGATCCGTCCACGAAATCGCTCCACGTGATGGACTGGTCCTCCCCGGCATTCAGCACCTTGTTGTAGTTCTTACCCGTATTGAAGGAGATGTGCCATGTCCAGTTCTTGGTCTGGACCGGAACGAACGACACGGCCAGGTCCCAGCCCTTGTTCTCCACGTCGCCCTCGTTGATAGCCACGTAATCGGCTCCGGTCGAGGGGGCCAGCGTCTTCTGCACGACCTGGTCCTTGCCCTTCTTGTAGTAGTAGTCGAACGAACCGTAAATCCGGTTGTTGAGCAGGGCGAAATCAACGGCCAGGTTATACGAATTGGTCTTCTCCCAACGCAGTTTCGTGTTGGGATACTTCGAAAGGGTGGCGATATACTCCTGCGTCATACCGTCCAGCGACCCGAGCGAGGTGATCAGGTTGGGCGTCTGGTCGGGGTGCACGTTACCCTGGATACCGTACGACCCGCGGATCGAGAGGTCGTTGAACACGCCGAGCAGCGGTTCGAAGAACTTCTCGTTGGCGATATTCCAACGTCCCGACACCGACCAGATCGGCAGGAAACGTACGCTGGGGTCCTGTCCGAACTTGTTGGAACCGTCCGTACGGATATTGAAGTTGGCGATGTAACGCCCGTCATAGGAGTAGGTAGCCGTCGCATAGTACGAAAGCACGTTGTCCTTCGTGTCGGTAATCTCGTCGGGATGGGAGCGCAGCAGTTTGGCATAGGCCGGCCACTGGATCGGGTCGATATCCACGAACTTCTTGCCGCGGTCGGGCAGGTAACCGTACTGGGTGGTCTTCACTCCGTCGTATTTCGAAGAGCGCACCTCCTGGCCCAGGTTCGCGGAGAGGCTGTGCTTGCCGAAGTTTTTGAACAGGGCCAGACTGTTCCGCCACGTATAGGAGTTGTTGGAGGTGTTCCGGTTGATCAACTCGCCGCCATAGGGCAGGGAATAATTGTCTGCATAATCCTTGTCTTCGTCCGGCAGGGGAACGATACTTCCGTAAGCCAGTCCCCGCATCTGAGAGATATAGAAACTCTGCTCGTCGGCCCATGTATCCTCCTCGTTCTGGTTGCGTGCGATACCGAGCACGGTCGAATACTTGATCCAGGGAGCGATATCCCAATCGAGATTGACGTTGAGCGAAAGGTTCGTATTGGTGCTTCCGTATCCGCCGTGCTCCAGCTCATTCATGATATTGTACGGAAGTTTGGCGGATTTATGCCCCATGCCCCCCGTATAGAAAGAGAGGCTTCCGTCCGGGTTGTACAGGGGGATGGCCCGGGATGTGTTGTAGGCATACTCGTACATGTCGATCGAAGTATGCGGACGGTCGGTCTCGGACATCGACCCGGCGAGTTTGAAACCCACCTTGAGGTTTTTCGCCAGCTGGGTGTTCAGTTTGATCATGGCCGTGTAACGGTCCACGTCCTCGCCGATGGTCACGCTCCTGTCGTTGGCATAACCGCCCGAAAAATAGTAGTCGGTCTTCTCATTGCCGCCCGACACGGAAATCGAGTGCTGGTGGCTGAACGCCGTACGGAACAGCTCGCCGTACCAGTCCGTGTTGTTGGTGCGCAGCGTGTTGACCTGCGACAGGAATTCGGGGTAGTCGATCTCCCGGTTCCACAGCCTCTGGAGCGCTCCCTCGTATCCCACGTCCATGGCCGTCGAGGTCGAAAACTGCAGGCCTCGGTTCTGCATTTCGATGGACATGTCGATCCGGTCGGCCGAGTTCATGCGGAACATCTTGTCGTAGGTCGGAGGCGAAGTGACCGTCAGCGTAGCGGTATAGTTCACCTGCGGCGCTCCTTTGGTTCCCTTCTTGGTCGTCACCACGATCACGCCGTTGGCGGCCTTCACTCCGTAGATGGCCGTCGCCGAAGCGTCTTTCAGAATATCGACCCGCTCGATGTCTTCGGGGTTGACCGACCCGATGGCATTGCCGATCAGATTCACATAGTCGGGGCTGTTGAGCTCCTCGGCCGAAATGTTCACGGGCTCTTCCAAGATGATCCCGTCGAGCACCCACACCGGTTCGCGGTTACCCGTGATGGAGCTCTGGCCCCGGATACGTATCTTGGGCGCCGCACCCGGCGTAGAGGTCAGACCCGACACGGCCACGCCCGGCAACCGTCCGACCAGCATCCGGTCGAGCGACATCTGGGCGCCGCCCACCAGATCGGCCCCCTTGATCGAAACGATGGAGCTGGACAGCTCGCGCTTGTCGATCTTCTGGTATCCCGTCACCACCACCTCGTCGACACTCTCGGCAGCCTCCTCCATCTTCACGACGACCGGAGTGTTATTCCGGTAGGGAATCTCCTGTTTCTTCATGCCCAGCATGGAGTAGACGAGCACCACGTTCTTGCGGTCGAACAACTCGAGCTCATACTTGCCTTTCGCATCGGTCGCCGTACCGATACTGGTACCCTTGATCACCACGGCCACGCCTGCGATAGGCTTCCCGCTCTGATCGACCACCGTACCTTTGGCCACCGCCGGAGCTTTGCCCTGGGCAAAACCGGACAGACTCATCGCCGTCAGGGAGAGTATCCCCGCCAGCATGACGCACCACGCCAGATGCCGGCACAAAAACGACCTGAGTCCCACACACTGTTTCTTCATCATTTTTGTTTTTTAATTAGTAGAAATTTTACCAAATCACACGTATTTTTAGAATGGTCAACGTATCAAAAGAAGCCGTACCCGTTCGGGCACAACTTTTCAGTTTCCGGAAAGAACCCGGATTATGTTTCAGGAATCAATTATAAGGTGCGATGATGACACGCCACACCGAATCGAGCGAAGTGAAAACCCGATACTCCGGTCCGGCTTTACGATCGAAAGGCACGGAACCGCCCTTTCTGCCGCCCTGCGGAACGCTATGTAAAACAAAATGCATCACGCTTTTTATAGAATTATATCGTAAAAATATAACTTATGATGTTATAAAGATTCTTTTATTCCCATATAGTGCCAGATTAAAGCCAAACGGTGCCAAATAAAAGTCTGAATACACCGTTTCCCTGCCCGTTCGGAAGCATGGAACGGCAAAAACACCGGCAGCCGGAGGAGCCGGACGCTACTCCTCGGCGATCGTGTCCTTGATGTCGTTGATCTCCACCAGTTTGTTGACAATGGCGTAAATGGTCAGCCCGGCCGGGCTGTGGATCTGGAGCTTGGCGGCGATATTGCGCCGGTGGGTGATGACCGTATGGGCCGACAGGCAGAGCTGTGCGGCGATCTGTTTATTGGTGAGTCCCTTCACCACACCCACGACGATCTCCCTTTCGCGGGCGCTGAGCGTCTCCTGGCGCGGCTCGGCCCTCTGCTCCTCCCCGCTCAGGCGGAGCAATTTTTCCCGAATCTGTTCGGCCGTATCGTACACCGTGATCACCTCGTCGTATCCCTTCAGCGCCGCATTGTCCGCCAGCGAATACTGCAAGGCCACGCACCGCAGAGCCCGGCACCCCGATTCGCCCTTGATCCGCTCCAGCGAAAAGAGACCTAACAGGGAAGGGTTGACGATCAGCACATCGGGCTGCTGCCAGCCGAGCGACTTGGCGAGCTGATCGACCTGTCCGATCTCCACGATCTGGATATTCAGCCCGTTGAGCCGCCCCAGCACGGAGAGCAGACCGCTCCGGATGATGAGCGAAGGTTCGACGACGGCTATTTTCAACGGAGCGTTCATCGCCTTCCCTCCCTCTCCCGTTCGAGACGGGCGACCAGCGGTACCAGCAGGCTGTCCTCTATCCGGTTGTGGGAAGCCAGGTCTTCGGCACAGGTAAAGATGTCGAACAGCACGCTGTTGAGTTCGTTGCTGCCCCGGGCCGGATAGTATTTGATCAGAATGTTCTTCAGTTCGGTGAGCCGTGCCTCCACGCTGTCGTGCCGGCGCCGGAAGATGTCGATGTTATAGCAGTCGGGGTGGCCTTCCGCCAGCGAACGCACATAGGGGAAAACCGTCTGGTCCTCGTAGTGCATGTGCCGGCGGACCTCATCCACATACTGGTCGAAGAAGCGGAGGATCGCAAACGAGAGGTCGCTCTGCCCGCAGTCTATGGCCTCGATCAGTTTCCGCCGGATGGCCGGCAGACGGAAATCGAGGAAATAGGCATGGGAATTCTGGAGATATTCGACCACGGCCCCGGGATCGAGCGCCGGATCGACCTCCACAGGTTCGCCCTCCTCGCCGAGCAGCAGATTCACGATGGCCAGAAAGACCCGCTCGTCCACCCCGCTGTCGGCGCACACTTCGGCGATCGTCTTGTCGCCGAAACCGAGCGCGATACCGAAACGGCTCATCACCAGCAGCATCGGATAATTGGCTCCCACCAGATCGCACATCCGTTCCGAGCCCTTGTACTTTCCCAGTTTATGCATAATTTCCCGGTTTGAAAACGCTTCCTCTGCCACAAAGATAACTTTTTCGCTGTTCACGGCAAAGGTACGGGGTATGCGCTCCCCGCGCAATCCACACAAATAGGTATTCGGAGGGGTATCCCCTACCTACATCGTGCCATAAGACACGCAAAGGAGGACGGCCCCCGTACCGGACCGTCCTCTGCAATCTTAAACAGATGGGAATCAGCTTAAGCTATGAAAAACTCTCCTGTGCGGCGGCCCGCCGGCGGCAGAACCGTTCGCACTGTATCGTTATGTCGTACCCGAGCATCGCCCCGAGCATGAAATCCTCTTCGGGCGTCAGTTTGTTCAGCGGCTTGTCCACGAAGGAGCGGATCGCCTCCAGGCAGGCCCGCTTGCCGAAGAACAGATTCACCTTCTCCTCCCCCACCGGCCGGACCAGATAGTCGATACCCTGGCGTTCCAGCCGTTCGGAGAGCAACTGTGCACAGGTGGGACACATGGTGCAGAGCACCAGGTTGCGGATACCCTTCCGGTACTCGTAGATGTGATGCATGAACATCTTCATCTGCCCGAAGCGGAGGTAATCCCGGGCACTCATGCGACCTGTTCCTTTACCAGTCCGGCCCAACGGGCGAGCCTCGCCTCGGTCTTGTCGGGCTCGTTCATCTCGTCCACGGCCAGTCCCACGAACTTCCCGTCCCTGCACACGGCAGACCCCGTCTCGGCGTAATCCTGCGGCTCGTATGCCCCCACGAAACGGCACCCCGTCGAAGAGAGGCCGTCCCGGATCAGGGCCAGCGCATCGCAGAACGTGTCGGGATAGGATTCGGAATCGCCGCAGCCGAACAGGGCGACCGCCTTGCCCGAAAGGTCCTCGGCGCCGAGCGCCTTCAGAAAATCATACCAGTCGTCCTGCAGCTCTCCGCTGCCCCAGGTAGAGGAACCCAGCACGAGCACGTCATACTCCTTCGCCCCGGCGGCGGAAGTATTCGCCACATTGTGCACATCGGCCGCCGACACGCCCAGTGCCCCGGCCACCCGTCCGGCCAACTCTTCGGTCGTGCCGGTGGTGCTGCCATAGAATATTCCGAACTTTTTCATATCGTTTTCGATTTTTTACAAAAGTAGGGAGGAACGCCGTTCCTCCCAATACCTAAAACAAGCGAAAACGACCTCCCGGAATACCTACCGGGCAGGCGAAACGGAGATGACGGTCCGGATTTCCACTCCTTCCGAAACCGCCCCCCGGAAACGGGAGGACGGCAACCTATCCGGGAGCTCCCGTCAAAAGGAAACGCCCGGCTCGACCGGGCGTTTCTCTTCAGGCGTATATCGTATACCGTTAGAAGCGGTAGGTGAAGCCGAGACGGCCGTAAGCACCGTTATACTCCAGTTCGTACACGCGCGATTTGTTACCTATATAGGTATACTCTTCCGCATTGAGCACGTTCACAGCCTCAACCCAGAAAGAGAGACCCTTGCAGAGCTGGACCGAACCGTTGACGTCCATCTGCCAGCGGCCGTCGCGCCACTGGTCCTCTTCGGGATTCGAACCGAAGGCCACGATGTAGGAACCGTTGTAGTTGAAGGCAGCCTGCAGCGTGAAACGCTTGGTCGAGTAAGCCAGCGCGAGGTTGGCGGTATGTGCGGCCTGGCCGGGCAGGCGCGTCGTACCGCGGTCCACATCGGTCGTCGCCTTGGAGTGCACGTAGGTGTAGTTGCTGGTGAAGACCAGATTCTTCAGGAATCCGGGCAGGAAAGTCAGGCTGGAGTTCAGCGTGATCTCGGCACCGAACACCTTGGCGGCCTCGCCGTTCTTGGTCTGCGTGATCCGGTACTCCTCGCCGCCGAACAGATCGCCGGTGCTCATCATCTGGCTCAGATAGTGGAAGTTCTTGATATGCTTGTAGAACACGCCTCCGGAGATGACACCCACGTTCGACAGGTAACGCTCGAACAGGAAGTCGAGATTGTGCGCATAGGCCGGTTTCAGGTTGGGGTTACCCAGCGTAACCTGCAACGGCTCGATCGACATATTCTGCTTGGGAACCAGTTCATCCAGGTTTGGACGGGAATAACCGGTGGTCCAGGCCAGACGGAAGATCGTATTCTTGTTCAGGTCGTACTTGAACTGCACGTTGGGCAGGAACTTGGTGTAGCTCAGCGAGGAGTCGGCCGGCTCTTTCGTATAACCCACGAAATCCTCTTCATTCGCATCGTACTGGCGGGTGATCTTGTTGGCCTTGTAATCCACGTGCGTATTCTCGATACGGGCACCGACCAGCACCATCAGCTTGTTGAACTGCATCTTGTTCATCACATAGGCGGCGCCGATATTTTCACGACCCTGATAATAGTAACCGTCACGGGCCCCGTTGGAGGTCACCTCGTCGACCGAAACCTCCGAAGGATTGCTGGCCAGATAAGCGCGGACCTTATCCAGATCGGGAGCCACGCCGAACGGCAGATGGCCGTCCAGCCACTTGCTGTCGAGCTGGGTCTTGTAGATCATGTTGGTCAGGCTGTTGGCATCGCTGGCCTCCACATCGTAGATGTTGCAATAGTCGGGCACATAACCCGTATTGTACATGAACTTGCCTTTGGCACCGAACGTGAAGGTCGAAGCGAACTTATCGGCGATGAAGTAGTTGTAGGCAGCGTTGCCCTTCACCGTGAAGTTGTGGCCGAAGTTCTGGTAGTCCCAGTTCTCGCTGATATAGAGGTTATAGCGCGAAAGCGCATTGGGAGCGGCCTCGCCTTCGGGCATCCAGCCGTCCGTATAGTCCATCGTCAGATATTTGGTCGTGATCGAAGGCATCGTAGCTACCACCGTTTTCTTCGGAATGGCGATTCCTGCGGCAGTTTTTCCGGCCCTCCACTCGGGGGTCTGGAAACCGTTCATCTCGCTTTCGTAAAAACGGCGCGACTGACTGTAAAAGAGTCCTCCGTCGATCTTCCAGTTGCCGAGAGTCGTCTCTCCGTCCAGATTGAGACTCAGGTTATTGACAGTCTCGTCGGAACCCGTCACCTGGGTGATGTTCCGGATACGGTCGGCACCCAGCACCCCGTCGCCCATATCGTAATAATTGCCGCGGAAACGGCTCCGGTTACGGTAGCGGGTACCCTCGTTGGTACGCTGGTTGAAAATGGTGCTGAACACGATCTTCGTATCCTGGTTGGGCGCGTAATCCAACGTAAGGGTTGCTCCCTGACGCTCGATCGTGCTCTCCTGATAGCGGTAGCGGAAATCGGTCGGCACATATCCCGTTCTCTCTCCGCCCGAAGCTTTGTCCGTAATTGTCTGCTCCTGCCAGCTCTGTGCCTCCAGACGGTCGTAACCCTCTTTCGTATTGAAGTAGCTGTAATTGGCGGCGATACCGAAACGTCCGTTGGGGTTCTTGTTGTTGGCGAAGAACCGCTGCGAATAGGCGGCCTTGCCGTTCCACGACATCTTGTCGCGCAGGAAGTTGTATCCCGTTCCGAGGTCCACCTTGAACGAGGCCACCGTCGAACGGGCCGTAGCCGTACGCATGTTGATCACACCGGCGATGGCGTCGCCGTCGTTCGAGGGAAGCAGCGTCTTCTGCACCTCCATCGAAGCGAGCACGTCGGAAGGAATCACCTCCAGACCCTCGTTACGACGTCCGCCCTCGGCCGATCCCATCATCTGTTCGCCATTGATGTTGATGTTGGTGAAGTTGGCGGGCGTACCGCGCATCTGCACCTCGGAACCGTCCGACGTGACACCGCTCAGACGGCGCAGGGCGTCGGCCACGTTCAAGTCGGGGAAACGGCCCATGGCGTCGGCCGAGAGTACCTGCATCATGTTGTCGGCGGAACGCTGCTGGTTCAGGGCCCGCTGCTGTCCGTCCACGACGGCCGATACCACCACGCCCTCGATCTTGGTCGTGAGCTGTTTCATCACGAAGTTGACCGTAGCGGTCTTGCCGGCTTCGATCTTCACCTTCCGGCTCACCGGAGAATATCCGAGGTAATCCACCGTGACGGTCACGCTGTCGCCCGGGGTGATCCCGCGCAGCGTATAGTACCCGTCCAACTCGGTAGCCGTACCCAGAGTAGTCCCCTTGATGAGCACCGTCGCACCGGGCAGCGGACTGCCCGACTCATCGGTCACCCGGCCGGTCAGGTTACCCCGCGACTGGGCCCATGCCGTAGCCGTGGCGGTCAGCAAAACCGCCAGCAGCAGGAGTTTCTTGGCTGTGTGTTTCATAATTGATAAGGATTTAGGTTAAATGAAGTATTTCAGGTGTTACATGAAGTTTTACAGCAAAAACCGCGCAGCGTCGGCATCCAGGAAGAGCGTCGCATCGTCGTGGCGGCGCAGGATGGAAGCGGGGCAGGATTCGGCCACGGGGCCTTCGATCGTCCGCCGCACGGCCTCGGCCTTGCGTTCCCCCGGCACCACGCCCACCACCGTACGACAGGAGACGAGGGCGGGAATGGTCAGCGTCAGGGCCGAGGTGGGCACCTGGTCGATCGACGCGAACTCCCCGTCGTTGACCTGCTGCTGGCGGCAGACCGTGTCGAGCGTGGTCAGACGCACCCAGCGGGGATCATGGAAATCCGCTTCGTACGGATCGTTGAACGCGATGTGGCCGTTCTCCCCGATTCCCAGGCTCACGATATCCATCGGGGCCTCCTTCAGCAGCGCCTCGTAGCGGCGGCATTCGGCCTCCTTGTCCGCCGCATCCGAAATCACGCAGTTGACCGAACCGAACGGCTGGCGGGAAAAGATCGCCCTGGTCAGGAAATTGCCGAAGTTCTGGGGTGCATCGGCCCCAACCCCATATATTCGTCCATGTGGAAGGCGTCGATCCGACGGAAGTCGATCTGTCGGTCGGCGGCCAATGCATCCAGAAAATCGCTTTGCGAATGAGCTGCCGCGAAAATGGCACGTACGCGGGCCTGTGCCGCCAGCATGGCCTGTACCCGGTCGCGGTAGAGTTCATACGCGGCCTGACCCATCTGACTGCGGTCGGCGAAGACCAGCACATTCAGTTTATCAACCTTGAATTGTTTAATCGGTGAAACCATATATAAATTTATAAAATAAAAAATTATTTCCCGAACTTCAGCGTATAATATTGAGCCAGGAAACGCAGCCCGAACGACGTGCCCACGTCGCGCTGCGTCAGCCACACACGGCCCTTCTTGTTGCGGTAGCGCGTATTGACCACGGCCCCCCGCACATTGGGATCGGGATGGTCCTGCGCATAACGGTTCACGAGAAGCCACTGCGCGCTCCGTTCGTAATTGGGAACGAACTCGTCGTACCCGTAACCGGCCAGACGCATCCACAGAATCCCGGCGAAAGCCACGGCCGAACCGCAGATCGACCCCTTGTCGAAACGCCCGTCCACGTAATTGTCATAGTAGATCGTCCCGTCGTTCCGCTGCGCCCGGGCATACAGGCGGGCGGTCTTGGCAGCCGCTTCGAGATACTTGCGGTCCTTGGTCAGTTCATAGGCCTCCAGCAGCGACTCGGCATACCACAGGTTGAAACGAGGGTGGAACGTTCCCTCCTCCTTGTCGTTGGGATGATAGTCCATCCACGCCCCTTCGGGCGTCTGTTTTTCGATCAGCGAGTTGGCCAGCAGGATATGCGCGTCCTTGAAACGCTCCTCGCCCGTCACCAGATAGGCATCGTAGAAGGGAGAGCCCTCGGTGTTGGGACGCAGGTCGAGCCCCAGATTGTCCCGGTCGGTCTTGAGCACCTCGCCCGTCTTCAGCTCCACGATGTCGTAACATACGCCGAGCTCGGGAGCGTACATGTTGTCCAGCATCCAGGTGATGGCGTCGGTCACCACGCGCGTATAGGTTTCGTTCCCCGTCTCCTTGCCCAGTTCGAACAGTCCGTGCGAACCGTCGGAAACCGTCGAGAACACGATATGGTCGTTGCCGCGCGAATCGCCGTGCGTGGCGGCCACCATGCCTTCGAGCTTCGGATTGTCCTTGATCTCCAGGCCGATCCACCACTTGCCGGCCCGTTCCGCCGCATCGAGGTAGTGCTTGTTCCCCGTCACGCGGTAGGCATCGACCAGTCCGAGAATGATCTGCCCCGTGTGCCACGGCTCCTCGTAGGGGAACCACTGGCCGAGAATCATGTTATAGTCGCAGCGCGACTTGCCCGCCGAATCCAGCAGCACGTCGCTCGCATAGACCGCACATTCGTTCAGGGCCTGCAACACCTGATCCTTTTCTGCGTCTTTCGCCGAAGCGCTGCATCCAGCCAGCGACACCGCGACCGCCAGCGAGCAGACCCACATCACCATCTTTTTCATTGCCTTCATTATTTTCAGAGATTATGATTATTTTCCGAATTTCAACTGATAATACCGGGCCAGGAAACGCATTCCGAACGACGTACCCACATCGCGCTGTGTCAGCCAGATACGTCCCTTTTTCGTCCGCATCCGCGTATTGACCACGGCCCCCCTCAGATTGGGGTCGGGATGGTCCTGCGCGTAGCGGTTCGTGACGAGCCACCGGGCGCTCCGTTCGTAGTGGGGAACGAACTCCTCGTACCCGTAACCGGCCAGACGCATCCACAACAGCCCCGCGAAAGCCGTGGCCGACCCGCAGACCGACCCTTTGTCCGAGGGTTTGCCGTCGACATAGTTGACATAGAAAATCGTGCCGTCCTTCTTCTGCACCCGGGCATAGAGACGGACCGTGCGGGCCGCAGCCTCCAGGTAACGTTTGTCCCCGGTCAGGTCGTACCCCTCGAGCAGCGACTCGGCGTACCACAGGTTGAAACGCGGGTGGAACGAATTCTCGGCCTTCGTGTTGGGCACGTAATCCATCCACACGCCGTCGGGACTCTGTTTCTCCACCAGCGAATTGCACAGCAGGATATGGGCATCGCGGAAGCGCCTGTCTTCCGAGAACTCGTAAGCGTCCTTGAAAGGCGACCCTTCGGTGTTGGGACGCGACACGTCCTCGATCGACTGGTTCTTCTTCTCCTTGTGGAACGGACTGTGCTCCTTGAGCACCTTGCCCGTCTTGAGGTCAATCACATCGTAGCACACGCCCTCCTCGGGGTTGTAGGTGTTTTCCAACAGCCATTTGGCGGCGGAAGTGGCCACCCGCGCATATTTCCCGTCGCCGGTCACCCGCGTCAGCTCGAAAATGCCGGGCGTGCCGTCCGACGTGGTGGCGAAGACGATCTCATCGTTCCCCATCACATCGCCGTGCGTGGCGGCCACCATACCCTTGAGCACCGGATGGTCCTTGATCTCCAGGCCGATCCACCAGTCGCCCGCCCGCTTCGCGGCGTCGAGGTACTTCTGGTTTCCCGTCACCTTGTAGCTCTCCAGAAGCCCCAGGATCACCTGACCCGTATGCCACGGCTCCTCGTAGGGAAACCACCGGCCGAGGGTCAGGTTGTAGTCGCAGCGCGACTTGCCCTCCTTGTCCAGCAGCACGTCGGCCGCATAGACCGAACATTCGTTCAGTGCCTTGAGCACCTCCTCCTTCGTCGGCTCCTGTCCGAATGCCGAACCGCCCAGCAACAGGCAGAGACAACTCACGATCGCTCTTTTCATATCATTCAATTTCAGGTTACTGTATCCGGTATTTCTGTTTGTGGGCCTGGATTTCCCGGCCGTCGATCCGCAGCGAGAACTTCCACTCGTTGACCAGCTGCTTCGACTTGACGATCAGCCGGTTGTTCCCCTCCTTCAGTTTCAGCGGCACGGAGTACTTGTCCGCCGTGAATTCGAGTTCCCGTCCGCTGCGGAACACCCGCTCCCCGTTCAGGATCACCTCCGCCTCGCCGCTGCATCCGAACAGGGCCGTCACCTCCTGCGCCTCGGGCGAGATGATGACCGCCGTCGCATAGGCCAGCGCATTCTGGTCGGAGTTATACCGCTGGTTGAAATCCATCGTGAAACCGTTGGGCGAGATCGTCCGCGTCCAGATGTATCCCTTGTCCCCGATCTGGAACCGCTCGCCCGGAATCGGGTCGGCCTTCAGCTCCCCGCCCACCGGAGCCAGCGGATCGTCGTCGATGTCGTCCGTAAAGGTTCCGCAGAAGAGCCACGTACCGAAATAGTCGCTGTTGATATCGCGCACCACCAGTCCGCACTCCCTGGCAGAAGCGGGTTTCCCGTCGCTGTCAATGGCGTTCACGGCCCCGACGATGCAGTCGCGCAGCCGTCCGATCTGTTTGCGCTTGTCGGCATACCCGGCCAGCCCCCGGTCGAGGAAATAGGACTGGTTCTCGGTCAGCCACAGACGGGTGTAGAGTTCCTCCAGCCGGGCCGCCTGCCGGGCGATCTCCTCCACCCGGGGCAGCAGAGCCACCAGTTCGGCCCGGGCGCCCTCGGGGTCGGAAGCCGCCCGCTCCGCCGCCTTGCCGTACGCCCCGGCGATACGGGCCACACCCTGCCGGCTGTCCACCAGGAAGCGGTACTGTCCGAGCGTATAGCCGAACGTCTCCATATCGAACTCATTCCTCTCCACGCGAATCCGCGCGGCCAGGGCCTCGGCCTCCCGCAGCACGGAATCCACCCGAGCCCACTGTCCGAGGTTGACCGACACCTCTCCGCCGGGCTCCGGCACGAAACGGTCGTCGAACACCTTGTTATTCATCTGATAGGTGATCCCGATCCGAGTCAGCTCCAGCAACTTGTCCATCGCACGCACGAAACCGGCATCGGAACGTCCGTAGCGGTTCCGCTCGAAGCGTGCGTCGAACTCCTCCTTCGGAGCCGTCTCCCCCACGTTCCACATGGTCTCGCCGCCGAGCGCGACGCCGTAAGTCATCGCCCCGAAGTTATGCAGCGCCCCGTCGTCCCACGAGGTGAGGATCGCCCCCTCGGCCCCGGCGGCATATCCCTCGCGGATAAAGCGCATGTTCTCGCGCACCACCTGCATCTCGGGAATCGTCCGCAGTGCGGTCACGATACCGGGGCAGACCATGAAGTGCGCCTTCTCCCGGGCGAAGGGCTCGATCCACGCCCTGAAATCGGGCAGATCACTGTAATTCCACGGCAGATAGACCACGTCGCGGGGCAGTTCCTTAATAAGATGAGGGTATTTCATCACGATGTCGCCCCAGAGCATCATTGTCTTGCCCTTGGCCTTGAGCACGTCATACAGGAACCGGACGTGGTCGGCATAGAAGCGGTCGGCCCCCACCCGGGCCACGTATTCGCGTGAACGGCCCTTGGCCAGGTCCCAGGTCTCGTCGCAGTTGACGTTGAAATATTTCGAGGAGAAATTGTCGCTCAGCTCTTCGAGCACCGCTTTCAGAAACTTGCGGGCCTCCGGGTCGAGCGGAGAAATGAGCGACGGGGTCTCCCCCATCGGCGCGTAGCGCGGCAGAGCGAGGATATTCTCAAAGTGGCCGAAACTCTGGAACCCGCCGATCACCTCCATGTTGTAACGGGCCGCATAGCGGCATATTTCGCGTACCTCCTCCATCGTGAAATGCCCGTTGACCGGCGCGAAGTCGGGATAGGAAGGCACCTTCACGATGTGCTCGATATAGAAAGTCAGGTCCGTGTATTTCCATTCGGCCAGCTGGCGGATCTGCCGTTTCACCTCGCCGAGGTTGGAAAGCGGCCCCCGGCTGATGTCGTCGAAAAAGACGCGGACCGGCATGTCGGGCCAGTCGGCCACCTTCGCCCGGCCGGACCATCCGTCCCTCAGCAGCTGTTTGACCGATTGCAGGCCGTAATAGATGCCCCGCGGCGTACGGGCCGTAAGCGATGCGCGATCCCGGTCGAAAGAGAGCAGGTATCCCTGCGTGCCGATGCTGTCGGCATAGGGGGCGAGGAAAGTCTCGCCGGCTCCCTTCAGAGCCCGGCGCAGCGAAGAGGCTTTCTCCGTCACCCGGCACTCCACGACGAACGTTCCCCCGGCCCCGGAGACGGCCAGCGCCGCAAGTTCCTCCTCCACGGCTGCGGTCAGCGAATCGGCCACTCCCTCCTTGCGGATTTCGATACGGCCGTACTCCGCCGCCACGCCCGGGTCGGCCTCCGCTGCGGCCGCCTGCGGGAGGGGCAGCAACGGAAGCCGTGCCGGAGCGGCTGCACGGGCCGAAAACAGACCCGATGCAAACAGAATCAGTCCAACTATATAAACCCGTTTCAATACCATAATATCTCTCTATTTCTCTTCGATTCCGGAACAATCTTTCTCCGCGACCTCCACGCCCTGCGCACGGCCCTCGGCACGCAACCCGTCCAAAACCGCGCCGTGCACGTCATCCAGAACGACCGTGGGACGGGCGTCGCCGCCCTTCAGTTCGAAAACCACGTCGCGCAGTCCGATATTCTTCGCGTGGCGCACGTAAAGTCCCCACGAAGGCAGGTTCCCGAACATCGTCGATTCGGGATACATCGTCTCGTGCTCCTCGACCGGAGCCGCCGCATCCGCCGCACTGCCTCCGCCCGCGCAGACGAAACGGCAGCCGGACAGGGTGATCCCCTCGACGTAAGCGCCCGGGACACCCGTCACCGAGCAGCTCACCGGGCTCGACGAACGGGCCACCAGGTTCGAGATACGCACACCGCGCATCGAACCCACGCCCGGTTCCGGCGCCCCGTCGTAATGTTTGCGGGCCCGGTTGCCCAGACGGATGAAGAGCGGCACGCGGGGACCGTCGATCACCACGTTCGAGATGGTCACGTTCTCCATCACGCCGCCGTCCACCACCTCCAGCGCCAGCCCGGCCGTCCCCTCGGGAAAGCCGTAGATCGTATTCTTACAGGCCGATTCGCGGATCACGCAGTTGGCGATCGTCACGTTGCGGAACCCGGCCGTGGTCTCCGTGCCGAACTTCAGCGCGTTGCAATGGCTGCTCAGGATGCAGTCCGACACCGTGATGTTCTCACTGACACGGTCGCAGGTGCTCTTGAAGGTGATCCCGTCGTCGTCCGTGTCGCCGATCACCCCGCGGATCACCACGTCGCGGCATCCGTCAATGTCGATCATGTCGTTATTCTTGTTCGAGTGGTTGAAGACCGTAATGTTCTCGATCCGGAGCCGGTCGCAGCGGATGTAGGACTGCATCCACATGGCCGAATTCTGCAGCCGCACGTCGCGCACCCGCACATCCTCGCATCCCGCGATCCACAGCAGGTAGGGCCGGTCGCGGTAACGGTCCGGTTTTTTGGTCGTGGTCTTGGCAAAGGCGGGCGATCCTCCCTGGCCGTCGATCACCCCGCCGCCCTCGATGCCGATATTTTTCGCATTGTGGGCGAATATCAGCGACTGGTAGACCCACGTGTCGCCGTAAAAACGGAAATCGAGCCGCTGGTGCGGATAATCCGCCACGTCGGTCGAACCCAGCAACCGCGCACCCCGTTCCACCACCAGCGTCACGTTGTCCTTCAGGCGGATCGTCCCCGAGAGAAAATCCCCTCCGGAGAGCACCACCCGGCCCCCGCCGCGGGTACAGCGGTCCACGGCGGCCTGAATAGCCTTCGTGTCGAGCGAAATGCCGTCGCCCCGGGCCCCAAAGTCACGCACGTCGTAATCGGCGGCATACGCTCCCGCGACCGCCGCCGCACCTGCCAGCAGGCAGACGGCCGTCCGTTTAAAAAATCCCATACTCCTCGTTTTTCCGTTCGATCCAGCGGGCCGTTTTCAGATAGGCCTCGTCGATATTTTCGATTCCGCTCTCGTCGCCCCCCACGTCGATGGAGAGCTGCCCCGAAAAGCCGATCCGTTTCAGCGCCGAGAAGAACATGTCCCAGTCGATCGCACCGTCCCCGGCAGCCAGATGCTCCACCCGCTGACCGTGGTTGTCCGATATATGGATATAGTCCAGTTCACCGCCCAGTTTGAGCAGGCCCAGCGAGAGGTTTTCCCGCACGAAGAACTGGTTGGCGGTGTCGAAATTGAACCGCAGGTTCTCGCGTCCCACGGCATCCCGCAGGCGGAGGAACCCGTCCGTCGTCTCGGTCAGCGACCCCGTACAGGGATGCAGGTAGTAGCGGAGCCCGTATCCGGCAGCGATGTCGCAGGCCGCCCGGAGCACCTCCGCCAGCGCTTTCCAGTACTCACCCCACACCAGCGAAGCGGGCAGCCCCACGTTGCGGAGCACCTCCTGCGAATAGTGGCGGTGTATCGGCATGTCGGGCGGAAAGGCATAGGGCACCAGGGGACCGTTATCGAGCACAGCCCCGGCACCGAGCGCCGCGGCCGTCTCGCACCCCATTTCGAACGTCTCGAGACTCCTGCGCCGCACGGCCGCGTCCGCCGACCCCAGACCGGGCAGCACCGTGCAGAACACGGGCAACGAAAGCCCCCGGGCCTCGATCGCCGCGCGGATCGCCCCGCGGTCGGCATACACCCGGGCCAGGTGGTCGGCCCCGATCCCCTCCAGCTCGATGGACCGGAAACCCAGGTCGGCCATCTCGTTCACATAACGCACCATTCCCTCCGCGGCGGGCGGATAGCCGTAGCGGGTGATCGAATAGAGAAACGCACAGGTAATGTGGGGATTGAAACGCTCCCCGGCCGGCTGTGCGGCGGCGAACTTCTGCGAATCGAACGAACCGTTCATGACATCTACATGTTAAATATTCCCATAATGCCGACCACGGCGATCACCACCGAAAAGATCAGCACGATCCAATACATGACATTGTCGCGCAGCGTGGCTTTGTATTCGCCCATCTCCGAACGTTTGTTGAGCAGAATCATCATCAGCGCCACCACCAGCGGCGTGGCGATGATGGCCAGCGTCTGCGAGAAGATCATCACCCCCACGGGACTGCCGCCGAACACCGGCACCACCAATCCGCACAGCGTGCAGACCAGCACGATGATCCGCACCCAGGGACGGGTGAGGTCGCGCTTGATGCCCATGTAATCCGAGAAGAGCCACGGGGCCAGAATGATGATCGGGAAGAGCGACGAAAGACCCGCCGCCACGATACCCGCCACGAAAGCCGACACGGCCAGACGGCCGGCCAGCGGCTCCATCAGTTTCACCATGTCGATGGCGTTGTCCACTTTCAGCCCCAGCGGAAACATCGTCCCGGCCGCACAGGCCATCACGGCGAAACTCAGGAAGAACATCAGCGAAACGGAGACACGGGCGTCGCGCTTCTGGAGCTTCATGTCCTCGATCTTCCACCCCTTCTCGCTCACCAGGATCGAACGCACCACGTAGAGAATCCCTCCCATCGTGGTGCCCACCATGCCGGCCACGATCATAAAGGCGTTCGAATCGTCCGGAATGCGGGGCACGAGCCCCTCGATAATATCCACGGGATGCGGGATCACCATGAACATCGTCAGCAGGAAAGCCGCCCCCATGATGAAAACGAAAATGCTGAGAATCTTCTCGAAGAAGCTCTGCTTTCCCTGCCAGAAGATATAGTAGAGGAGCGCACAGAAGAAGAGCGCCATCCAGAACATGCTGAATCCCTCTCCGTCCGCCGTGAGCGGCCTCGACCACTCCTGAAGCACCTGCGTCACCACGCCCATCACGCCCATGCAGGAGACCACCTCGCCGAAGAGCAGCGAAAGCATGATGAAAATGGTGACCGGCCGTCCGAAATTGTTCCGGAACCCCCACAGGGCGGTCTGCCCCGTCACCATCGTATAGCGGCTGAAAGCGATGATAAGCACGTAGGTGAAGATACACGAGAGCAGCAGGGCCCACGTCATGGTCATGTTGTAAGCGGCTCCCGCGGAAGCCATCGTCGTGATGCTTCCTGTACCGATATTATATCCGATCAGAAATATACCGGGGGCGATCGTCGCCCAGAACGCTGCGGTTTTCTTCAGAAACTGGCCCATAAGTCAGATATATATTTGTTTTAGGTTGACCGTGCGAAACCGTGTATTAAGGAATGTATTTATTAAAAATAATTAATATATCGAAATTCCATTATCGGCAATACACTAATTACAAGATGAATACATTCGAAGAACCTTTAAAAATACAACCGTGTTCGAACACAAATGTAATTTATTTTTTATTATATTTGCAAAAAAGTAATGATTTTTTTCATCAAGAAACCCGCCACAAACAACCTAAAACACTATGAAACAACCCATTAAAAAAACAAGACACTCATCGGGCACAATCCTCCGCACACTCGTGCTTCCGCTGGCGTGTCTGGTATGCGCCTGCACCTCCTCCCGGATCGACCCCATCGGATACGCCCGGCTGGCTGCGGACAGAATCGTACGGGACGCCGTGTTCGAAGTGGAACGCATGCCGCAGAAAGGTTACGGATGTCCGGCCGTTGCAGACTGCGTAACATACGGAGATACAACGAGAATCGGAGTGAATCCCCCTGTCGGGGCGGCTCCTTCCTCAGCCCGGGGGACGATCGTCGCCGGAGCCGACAGCCTCTACCTCGTCGGCTTCACCTCCACCCGTGACGCCGTGGTGCGGATCAACGGCCGTGTCGTGTTCAAAGACACGGCGCCCGGCCCCGCCTTTCCGCACGAAATCGCCTATGGCATCTACGAATTTCCGTACACGGCCTCCGTGCCGCTGAAAAAAGGAACGAACACGCTGGAGATCGTGACGGCCGGCAAAGCCTCCGTCGGCATCCTGGACCGGGAGGGATTCCCGGCCGCCGGCACGGAGTGTTCGATCGCGGAATACACCGATCCGCAGGGCACCGTGCACACCCCGTCACCGCTGACCGAATACCGCATCCCGATCGCCGAAGGGGCCCCGTTCCGCAAACACCCCTACACCGAATGGCACTATGCCAACGGCACCACGATGTTCGGCATGCTGGCGCTGGCCGACGTCACGGGCGATTCGACCTATTACGACCTGGCGGAACGCTTCTGCCGCTTCACGCTGGAGAACACGCCGCTCTACGCCCGCCAGTATTACGGACAGAACTCGCTGCGTACCCAGAATTTCCGGATGTTCCGTCTCTCGATGCTCGACGATTCGAGTGCGCCGGCCCTGCCCCTGCTCGAGGAGCGCCTGCGCGGCGTCCTGCAGCCCGGCGAGTGCGACACGCTGCTGGAGCGCGTCTGCCGCTTCGTCATGGAAGAGCAGCCCCGCCTGCCCGACGGGACCTTCGTGCGGCCCGAACCCAAGTGGACGATCTGGGCGGACGACCTTTTCATGAGCGCCCCCTTCCTCCTGCGCTGGGCCCGGCTCACGGGCGACGACACCTATCGGGAAGAGGCCGTCCGGCAGGTATTCGCCTACGACCGCTACCTCTACGATTCGGTGACCGGGCTCTATCACCACGGCTGGAACGCCTCTCTCGGCGAACCGCGCGGCGTGCATTGGGGCCGGGCCAACGGCTGGGTGGCATGGGCCGTTTCGGAGACCCTTTCGGCCCTGCCGGAAGAACATCCCGCCTTCGGCAAAATCCGGGAACTCCACCGCCGCCATCTGGCCAAGGTGTGCGAATACCAGACCGAGAACGGCCTGTGGCATCAGATACTCGACGACACGACCTCCTACACGGAGACTTCGGCCAGCGCCATTTTCGTGATGGCGATGGCGCGGGGCATCCGGCGGGGTTGGCTCGACGAGTCGTTCCGCGACAACGCCCTGCGGGGCTGGAGCGGTGTGGAAAGCCGCATCGACCCGACGACGGGCGTCGTGTCGGGCATCTGCCAAAGCACGGCCATCGGACCCGACCCGCAGTTCTACAAAGAGCGCAAAACGCCGCCCAGCGACCCGCGCGGCATGGGAGCCGTGCTGACGGCCGCCACCGAAGTGGAACGGATGCTCCGCGGCGACGACAAATAGAGATAATATAACAACGTATAACCGATAACGATACCCGAATATGACACGAAAACTTTTCCGCGCGACAGCCGCAACAGCCGTTTGCCTGCTGGCCGTCGCCTGCACGGAGGCCCGGAAAGCGGCTCCGGAACGGATCGTCTACACCGACTCGCTGACCGGCAACGAAGTCTGGCAGATCACCTCGGACGACTCGATGAGCAACATGAGTTACTTCGAGGCCCAGAGTTTCACGGCCGACGACAAATACGCGGTGTTCAAGAGCCGCCGGGGCGACGGCCGATGGAAGCTCTTCCGCTCGTCGATGGCCGACGGCACGGTCTCCCCCCTGAGCGACCGCACGGCCGCCGGTTCGTACACCGTCCACCCCAACGGCCGCGAAGTCTGCTTCCTGGACAGCGGCATCGTCTGGGCCGTCGACGTGGAGACGCTGGCCGAACGTCCCCTGCTCGACACCCGCGGGACGATCGAGGGCGACGACGTCCGTTTCTCCTCCTCGTTCACGGCGGACGGCCATTACACCCTGCTCTCCTCCAACACCGAGGGCATCGGGACCGAAATCTACCGTGCCTATCTGCCCGAAGGACGCATCGAGAAGATATACACTGTGCCCACCCGCTGTTCGCACCCGCTGCTGAACCCGGTCGATCCGAACATCGTCACCTTCGTTCCCTACCCCGACCGGCAGAACGACTTCTCGCTCAGCCTCCAGGAGCGGGCCCGCACCTGGATCATCCGCCTCACGGAAGAGGGGGACGGCTCGCTGAAGGCCGACGCACGTCCGTTCCTGATGATGCCCGAGGGCTTCCGCGCCACCCACGAAACGTGGTCGGCCGACGGGGAGCGCTTCTATTTCTTCCGCAAACAGGTGCGCAGGGACCTGAAATACTTCAAGCCCGTCTCCGTCTGCTCGGTGGACAAAAACGGGGAAGACCTGAAGGTCTACTACTCGAACGATACGGTCAAACTGGGCCACGGACTGGCCTCGCGCGACCAGAAGTGGTTCATCGCCGACTCGCAGGACCCGCGGACCAACCCCCTCTTCCTGATCAATCTGGAGACGGGCGAGGCGCGGATCATCTGCTGGCCCAATTCGAGCCAGACCACCTCGTCGCAGTATTTCCACGTACATCCCTCGATCAGCGCCTCGGGCCGTTACGTGGCCTTCACCTCCGACCGGAACACCGGAACGCCGCAGGCATTCGTGATTCCCATCGGGAAACTGACCGGGCAAGAATGACAGAAAAGAGGTGCCCGGCCCCCGCTGTCCGGGCGCCCCTTTTCATATTAATAGATAATATAGTAATTTTGCCGAAAAAACGAATGCCGTGACCAAACGATACCGGATTAAAGACATAGCCCAGATGGCTGGCGTCTCGGCCGGGACCGTGGACCGTGTCATCCACAACCGGGGCGACGTTTCGCCCGAAAGCCGGCTCAAGGTGGAGGAGATCCTGCGGAAAATCGACTACCAGCCCAGCCTCTCCCTCTCATCCATCGGAGTGAAGAAACAGTACACCCTGTTCGCCGTACTGCCCCAGTTCACCCGGGGCGAATACTGGGAGCAGATCGAGGCGGGCGTGAAACGGGCCGTCTTCGAATTTTCGAATGCCCGGCTGAAACTCCGTTTCTTCTACTACGACCAGTTCGACCTCTTCTCGTGCCGCAGAGCCTTCACGGAGGCATCGGCCCAGAAGTGCGACGCCGTACTGATCGGTGCCACGTTCCACGACGAGGCGATGCACTTCACCAGCCAGCTCTCCAACCGGGGAATACCCTATGTCTTCGTGGACACTTTCGTGAACAACACGGAGCCGATCGCCTTCTTCGGGCCCCACTCCCACCTGAGCGGCTATGTGGAGGCGAAAATCCTGCTCAGCATGATCGAACCGGGACGCGACATCGCCGTATTCCAGGCCTGCCGCATCGGCAACGAGAGTTCCACGCAGACCATTCCCCGCAAGTACGGCTTCATGTCCTGCATCAAGGAACGTTCGCCCGAAACGAAGATCGTCTTCGCCCAATACTACAACTCGGACATCCCCGCCAGCTGGGAGATGATGGACCGCTTCTTCGACGAGAACCGGAACGTGGGAGGCGCCGTCGTCCTCAACTCGCGGGCCTACATCGTGGGCGGGTACCTGCGCGACCGGAAGATCAAAGACATTCGCCTGGTAGGCTGCGGGGCCATCGAGCCGAACGTGGCGCTGCTCAAGGAGGGTTACATCTCCTGCCTGATCGCCGAACGGCCCGAATACCAGGGCTACATGGGCGTCCGGACCCTGCTCGAATACCTGCTCTACAACAAGCGGAGCGAGGTGGCCAACTACACGCCCATCGACATCATCATCCCGGAGAACGTGGATTTCTACCTCAACGTCCAGTAACCGGACCCCGCGGAGGAAAACGGCACGGGGATTGAAGCGACTCTCCGTACACACCAAAACATTCTGCCATGTATTTCCTCTGGTATATTCTGATCGGACTGGTGGCCGGCTACGTGGCCGGCGTGCTGGTCAAAGGCAGCGGCTCCGGCCTGCTGGTCAACATCGTCGTCGGCATCGTGGGCGGCGTGCTCGGCGGCTGGATTCTGAGCCTGTTCGGCGTGCTGGCCGTAGGCACGATCGGCAGCCTCTTCACGGCGGTGATCGGGTCGATCGTCCTGCTGTGGATCGTCGCCCTGCTCTCGCCGCGCAAACGCAGATAACGCGCCCCCTCCCGTCCCCGGGCCCCCGTTCCGGCGGAAACGCGACGGAAAAGAGGCCGATCGGGGGTGCGGAATGCAAATCGGAGGTGATTTCGGACGATTTTTGAGCGGGAATTATTATCTTCGCGCAAAATCTGTCGCCGTATGATCACATTTCTGATTTGCATCGCGCTGCTGGTCGCCTCGTACTTCACGTACGGGAAGTATCTGGAGCGTACGTTCGGTGCCGACAAGAACCGGGCGGTACCTTCGAAAACCCACTTCGACGGGGTGGACTACGTGCCCATGCCCAAGTGGAAAACGTTCCTCATCCAGCTGCTCAACATCGCGGGTCTGGGTCCCATCTTCGGCGCCGTGCTGGGCGCCGCCTACGGTCCCGTGGCCTTCATCTGGATCACGCTGGGAGGCATCTTCTTCGGGGCGGCCCACGACTACCTGTCGGGCATGATCTCCGTGGAGAACAAGGGGCTGAGCTACCCCGAAATCGTCGGCAAATTCCTCGGCAACAACTTCAAGCAGGGCCTGCGCGTCTTCACCGTCATCCTGATGGTGCTCGTGGGAGCCGTCTTCCTGGTCGGGCCGGCGGGCATCCTGGACGGGCTGACCCCCGGCATCTCGAAAACCGCATGGGTGTGGATCATCCTCGCCTACTACGTCGTCGCCACGCTGCTGCCCATCGACAAGATCATCGGCAAAATCTACCCGCTGTTCGGAGCGGCGCTGCTCATCATGGCCGCGGGCCTCTTCTTCGTCATCTGCTTCGGCGACTACACCGTACCCGAACTGACGGGCGGCACACTGGTCAACATGCAGCCGGACACCGCCGCCTTCCCCATCTTCCCCACCCTCTTCATCACGATCGCCTGCGGGGCCCTGTCGGGCTTCCACGCCACGCAGTCACCGCTGATGGCCCGCTGCATCACCAACGAGATGCAGGGCCGCGGAGTCTTCTTCGGCGCCATGATCGCCGAGAGCGTCATCGCCATGATCTGGGCCGCCATCGCCATGGCCTTTTTCGGGGGAGTGGACCTTCTCAACAAGGAACTGGCCGCCCACGGCAGCGACGCCGCGTGGGCCGTGGACGTCATCTCGAAGACCACGCTGGGCCGGGTCGGCGGCATCCTGGCCCTGTTAGGCGTCGTGGCCGCCCCGATCTCCACGGGCGACACAGCCTTCCGCAGCGCACGGCTGATCGTGGCCGACTTCCTCGGCATGGAACAGCGTTCGTTCCTCAAGCGGCTCTATATCTGCATTCCGCTCTTCATCGTGGGATTCGTCATCACACAGCTGGAGTTCGGCGTGGTATGGCGCTACTTCGCATGGGCGAACCAGACGCTGGCCGTCGCCACGCTGTGGGCCATCACGGTCTACCTGTTCCGCCGCAGGAAAAACATCTACATCAGTCTCGTCCCGGCCGTATTCATGACCTTCATCTGTTCGGGCTACCTCTTCACGTCGCCCCAGATGATCGGCCTGCCGCGCCCCTTGGGCATGACGCTGGCCGCCGTCACGGCACTGGTTACCCTCGTCTATTTTATCGTACTGTTCAGAAAGAATGAAAGAATTGGAGCTTAAGCCCACCCCGCAGGACTGTTACCGGATCGACTACCCTGCCGGAGAGAGAGGATTCACGTTCGAAAAGGCCTGGCTGCGCTCGCAGGAGCAGGAGGCCGCCGGAGAGATCGAAGCCGCCTGCAACACACGCTACGAAGCGTTCCAGCGGCTGGCCGACCTGATCCCCGAAGAGGGCGAAACCGAACTGGAGTGGGAGGACGAGCACAACCAGAACGCCATGTTCATCCTCAACAGTTCGGCGATCGACCACTTCCTGATCGGCGATTTCGAGATGTGCGCCGCCATGCTGGAGATGCTGCTCGAGCTCGATCCGGAAGACCACCTGGAGGCCACCAAACTGCTGGCCTACTCCTATGTGGCGCTGGGCGAATACGAACTGTTCGACGAGGTCGTCAACGACATCAGCGACAAATATGCCGACAAGGAGGTGCTCAAGCTCTGGGCCGAATTCCGCCGCAACGGACGGCTGCCCGAAGGAGAACTGTTCCACTTCCGCCGGAATTTCGCCGTTTACTACCGGGAGTTCGTTTCGGACGCACACCCCGTAAGCGAGGAGTACCTGAAGGACGTGGAGAGCCCGCGGCCTTCCCGCGAGGCACTGGCCCGCGAGCTGTGGCTCCAAACCGAGCACCTGTGGACGCTCTTTCCCGGCTTTATCGAGGCTCTGAAAGCATAGTGCCGCCATGCTCTATCCGTGGGGAGATGAAAGGCGGTTCAACAGCTACGCCGGTTATTTCCGCAGGCTGCTGGGCGGCCGAGTCCAGAAGGTGACCATCAATGCCGGGTTCACCTGCCCCAACCGGGACGGGACGGTCGCCACGGGAGGCTGCACGTTCTGCAACAACGAGGCGTTCACCCCCTCCTACTGCACGCCCGACAAGACGGTCGCCACCCAGATCGCCGAAGGAATCGAGTTCCACGCCAACCGTTACCGCCGGGCCGACCGCTTCCTGGCCTACTTCCAGTCCTACTCCAACACCCATGCCCCGCTGGAGCGCCTGCGGGCCATCTACGACGAAGCGCTGCGCGATCCCCGCGTGGCCGGCATCGTGGTGGGCACGCGCCCCGACTGCGTGGACGACGGGAAACTGGACTATTTCGCCTCGCTGGCCCGCGACCGCTACGTCGCCCTCGAGTTCGGGATCGAATCGTGTTACGACCGTACGCTGCGGGCCGTCAACCGGGGCCACGATTTCGAGTGCGCCCGCCGGGCCGTGGAGGCAGCCGCCGCACGGGGGCTCCACGTGGGCGGACACTTCATCCTGGGCCTGCCGGGCGAAACCGACCGGATGCTGGTCGAACAGACCGAGCGGATCAACGCCCTGCCCCTCACCACCGTGAAGTTCCACCAGCTCCAGATTTTCCGGGGCACGCCGATGGCCGCCCGCTACGCCGCCCGGCCGGAGGAGTTCCGTTTCTGGGACCTGCCGGCCTACCTCGACCTCTTCACGGAGATTCTCCGCCGCCTCCGGCCCGACCTGGTGGTGGAACGTTTCGCGGGAGAGGCCCCGCCCCGTTACCATGTCGGCCCCACGTGGGGGCTGATCCGCAACGACCGCCTGCTGGCCCTGCTCGAAAAGCGGCTGGAGGAGCGCAATGCCTGGCAGGGAGAGCTCTACGGGGCGACAACGGCCCCCCGGCACGAATAGGCGGCAAGGAGGCGGGAGGCTCCCGCACCATTCCGCAGTCGTCATCCCCCCAAAAACACGGCCGATCTTGCCGATTCGCATAATGCGAACCCGGACACATGAACCCCCAAACGGACGATTATGAAAAGATTCCTGCCGGTATCCGTCTTTCTGATCCTTGCATTTGCCGGATGCTTTACTGAATACGTGTACATCACCACTTGTGCGTACAAAAATCAGACGGATAAATCTATCAGTTTTACGTGGCACTCACATGATGCAAGACACTCTCTGACAGAAGATACCGTTTTCATTATCCCCCCACAAGGAAGTCATGCATTAAAATTTGGGGCAGAAGGGCATTATCCACTTCCTTTTTGCGGGGACCATATGTCTCCTAATCCCGGCGATTCCATCGTGGTTTCGAACGGGGAGAAACAAGTTATTCATAAGTTTTACCCTCCGGACCCGGAAACGAATAATCTATATCAGATAAAGACATATACTCTCGTGCAGAAAAGGAAACGGCACATAACGTTCGAGTATATCTTCACGGATACCGATTTCGCCGACACGGAACCGTCCGCTCCCATGGAGCCGCACTCCGCGCCGGAATAAAGCGTACCCGTCACCATATTCCCCGCACGAACATGCGCCACACCGCCCATGGGCCATGTAACGACGAAGCGTATTAAATTTCTCCCCGCGCGGCACGATTTTTTCCGCGAAGTCGTATTTTTGCGCCCGAAAAACGACTGAACGATGAAAAAAAGTCTTATCGCGCTGGCCTTCGGAACGCTCGGCCTGGGCATCGCCGAGTTCGTGATGATGGGTATCCTGCCCTACGTGGCGGACGACCTGGGCATCGGCATCGTCACCGCCGGCCATCTCATTTCGGCCTATGCACTGGGGGTCTGCGTAGGGGCACCCATGCTGATCCTCGCCCGCAAATATCCGCTCAAGAAAATCCTCCTCGTGCTGGTCACGATCATCATGGTGGGCAACCTCTGCGCCGCCTCGGCTCCCAACTACTGGGTGCTGCTCCTCTCCCGGTTCGTGTCGGGCCTGCCCCACGGCGCCTATTTCGGCGTGGGCTCGATCGTGGCCGACAAACTGGCCGACAAGGGACACGGTTCGCAGGCCGTCTCGATCATGGTGGCGGGCATGACGGTTGCCAATCTCTTCGGCGTGCCGCTGGGCACCTCGCTCGCCTCGGCCCTCTCCTGGAGGCTCACTTTCCTGCTGGTCGGCTGCTGGGGCGTCATCATCCTCTACTACATCTGGCGCTGGGTGCCGCAAGTGGAGAGCCTGCCCGACACGGGACTGAAGGGACAGTTCCGGTTTCTCCGTTCGCCTGCCCCCTGGCTGCTGATCGGCGCCACGATGCTGGGCAACGGGGGTATCTTCAGCTGGTACAGTTACATCAATCCGCTGCTGGTGAACGTCTCCGGTTTCCCGGCCCACAGCATCACCTTCCTCATGGTGCTGGCCGGTTTCGGCATGGTGGTCGGCAACCTGGCCAGCGGACGCCTCTCCGACCGTTTCCAGCCCGGGCGCGTGGCCGCCACGGTCCAGGGCATCGTCTGTCTCCTGCTGCTGCTCACCTTCTTCCTGTCGCCGGTGCCGTGGCTCTCCGTCCTGCTCATGTGCCTCTGCACGACGGGACTTTTCGCTCTCTCCAGCCCCCAGCAGATCTTGCTGATCCGCTACTCGAAAGGAGGCGAAATGCTGGGGGCCGCCAGTGTTCAGGTGGCCTTCAACCTCGGCAACGCCTTGGGCGCCTATCTCGGCGGCCTCCCGCTCGACGCCGGGCTGGACTACCGCTACACCGCCCTGGTCGGAGCCCCGCTCGCGCTGGCCGGCTTCCTCCTGCTGCGGCTGTTCCACCGACGCTACGAAACGCCCCGGCTTCCTGGGGCCTAAAACCGCTGCCCTGTCCGGAATACGGCCCCGGCCGGCAGCCCCGGATTCACCCCCTCTTCCCGGATACAGTCCGGTTCCCCGCTCCGGGTGCGCCCCCAAACGACAGGAAAGGCCGTCCGTAAGAACGGCCTTTCCCCGTTTCGCGGCAGAGAGAGCCTATTTCTTCCGGTTCTTGATATAGAGGAACCGCTTGATCTTGTGGGTCGGGGTCTTTTCGAAACCGTCCGTCTGTTCCACGACCACCGAAATCCGGGAAAATTTGTTCACCTTGGAGTTGACGTAGCGCATCAGGTCGGACTTGATCTCGTCCATCTTGTTGCCCAGTTCCTCCTTCATGCTGTAATACCGGCGCTCCAGCTCCTCGCGGTTGAAATGGACGAGAGCCACCAGTTTGCCCTTCTCCTCCTTGACGATCGAATCGGTCACCAGAAAATGGCTGTTGATGACCGTCTCGATCTCCTCCGGATAGATGTTCTCCCCGCTGGGCCCGACGATCATGTTGTTCAGACGCCCTTTGATATAGAGGTAACCGCGCGAATCGAAAAGGCCGAGGTCCTTGGTGCGGAACCAGCCGTCGGGCGTGAAGACCTCCTTCGTGGCCTCGGGATTCTTGTAATAGCCGATCATCGTGCTCGGGCTCCTGACCACGATCTCTCCCTCGCCCGACCGGGGATTGATATTTTCGAGCCGGGCCGACACGCCGTCCATCACGGGACCCGTCGAGCCGAGCGACGTACGGCCCGGAATGGCCCCCGCGATCAACGGTGCGGTCTCGGTGAGCCCGTATCCGATGGCATAGGGGAAACGCGCGTCGATCAGGAACTGTTCGGCCTGCGTGTCGAGCTTGGCCCCGCCGATTCCGAAAAAGCGCAGGCGGCCGCCGAAAATCTTCACCAGTTTCCGGCCCGCCACCCGATGGATCATCCGGCGGAACCAACCCCAGCCGTACACCCTTTTCTTGAAGGCGTTTTCCGTGAAAGGTTTGAGCACCTGACTTTTGTATATCTTCTCGATAATCAGCGGCACGCTCAGCATGATCGTCGGCCGGATCGCCTTCATGGCGGGCATGAGGGTCGAAGCCGTGGGCGGACGGTCGAGATAGACCACCGACGAGCCCTCCATGAAAGGATAGAGCATACCGATCGAACACTCGTAGGTATGCGACAGGGGCAGGATCGAAAGGAACACATCCTGCGGACCGATCGGATAGAGCCTCCGGGCCATCTCCAGCTGCGAACAGAGATTGCTGTGGGAGAGCATCACCCCCTTGGGTTTGGAGGTGGTGCCCGACGTGTAGATGATCGCCGCGACATCCTCGCCGCGGGGCTCGGTCATCGTACCCCGTCCCGTACCGTGCCGGGAGATGATTCCCAGGTTCTTGGTGCGGATCACCACATTGAGTTTCTCTATGATCGCTTTGGAAACTTTCGAAAAGAGTTTGTCGGACACCAGCAGCGCCTTGGCATCGGCATGCTCGATAATCATGTCGAGCTCCGGTCCCGAAAAGTCGGGCAGGATCGGAACCACCACCATGCCGGACGAGACGACGGCCAGATAGCAGACGGGCCAGTTGGGCATGTTCCCGCTCAGGAGGGCCACCTTGTCGCCGCTGCTGAGCCCCGCGTCGAGCAGCATCTCCCGGACGGTCTCGACCCGCTCCCCGAACTCCCGGTAGGTCATGGAGCCGGCCTCGTACATCGAGAAAGAGGGCCTTTCGGCGAACGAACCGATACTGTTCAGATACAGTTCGCGCAATGTTTTAAAAGCCATAATCAACAAAAAATACTCCCAATTTCAAACGCAAAAATAGTTTTTATTATTATGAAAACGCTATTTTTACGAAAAATAATGCGATGCTGGAGGCGGAATGGATACGGAGGCAGGCCCTCGGAATAGGATTCGACGACTGCGGAGTGGCCCGTTGCAGACGACTGGACGAACGGGCGGAGGGATTCTCTGCGTGGCTGGCCGAGGGCAATCATGCCGGACTGGGCTACCTGGAGCGCCACGCGGACAAACGCCTCGACCCCGCCCTGCTCGTAGAGGGAGCCCGCACGGTGGTCGTCTGCCTGGTCTCCTGCAACAACGGGGCCTGGCAGGAGAGCTGCCGCCCGGTCCCCGATCCCGCCCGCCCGTGGGAACCCTACCCCCGCATCGCCTCCTACGCCCTGGCACGCGACTACCACACGACCATCCGGGAGATGCTGACCGCCCTGCTCGACGCCGTCCGCCGGCGCTATCCCGGCGTCACGGGCCGCTGCTTCACCGACACGGCCCCGCTGATGGAGAAGAGCTGGGCTGCGGAGGCCGGACTGGGTTGGATCGGCAAGAACTCCCTGCTCGTCTCTCCCCGATTCGGCTCGTTCGTCCTGCTGGGCGAGGCGGTGCTCGACGCCCCCGCCGACCACTACGACACGCCGTTCGCCGGGGAGCGGTGCGGCACCTGCCGGCGCTGCATGGATGCCTGTCCGAACGGTGCGATCACGGCTCCGCGCCGGCTCGATCTGCGGCGCTGCATCTCGCGCCTGACGATCGAACGTCCCGCCCCGGCCGACGCACCCCGTCCGGCATCTCCCGCCACCAGGCCTGCGGAACATCCCGTTTCCACGGAAACAGCCCCCGGACACTCCCCCGTCCCGCCGGCCGACACTCCGGCCGCGCTTTCCGCGAACGCCCCCGTTCCGCCCCCCGGAGGGACCGCGCAGAGCCCTCCGGACGTACCCGGCCTGCACGGCTGGCTCTTCGGCTGCGACCTGTGCCAAAGCGTCTGTCCCTACAACCGCCAGGCCCCCCGGTTCACCCACCCGGCATTCGCCCCGCTTTTCCGGCCCGACGAAATGACGCGCGAGACCTGGCTCGCCCTTTCCGCCGCGGCGTTCCGGACCCGCATGGGCACCACCCCGCTCGTCCGCTGCGGGCTGGAAAACCTGCAGCTGCGACTGATCCGCCGCGACTGACACCCCGACGGGCAGACGCACACTCCGGAGGCAACCGTCCGTCCCGCCGGCTCCCGCCGAAAACAAAACGCCCCGGCCTTGCGACCGGGACGTTCCGTCCTTAAACTTATTCCAGATTACATTGATTACAGCTTCGGACCGGCAGCCACCAGCGCCTTGCCGGCTTCGTTGCCCTCGAACTTGGTGAAGTTCTTGATAAAGCGGGCAGCCAGATCGCGGGCCTTTTCGTCCCACTGAGCCGCCTCGGCATAGGTGTCGCGCGGGTCGAGGATCTTGGGATCTACACCCGGCAGAGCGGTCGGCACTTCGAAATCGAAGTACGGGATCTTCTTGGTGGGAGCCTTGTCGATCGAACCGTCCAGAATGGCGTCGATGATACCCCGGGTGTCCTTGATCGAGATACGTTTGCCGGTTCCGTTCCATCCGGTATTCACCAGATAGGCCTTGGCGCCCGACATCTGCATCTTCTTCACCAGCTCCTCGCCGTACTTGGTGGGGTGCAGCGACAGGAAGGCCGCACCGAAGCAGGCCGAGAAGGTCGGCGTGGGCTCGGTGATGCCGCGCTCGGTACCGGCCAGTTTGGCGGTGAAGCCCGACAGGAAGTAGTATTTGGTCTGTTCCGGGGTCAGGATCGAAACCGGAGGCAGCACGCCGAACGCATCGGCCGACAGGAAGATCACCTTCTTGGCGGCGGGAGCCTTCGAAACGGGCTTCACGATATTCTTGATGAAGTAGATCGGGTACGACACGCGGGTGTTCTCGGTCACCGACTTGTCGCTGAAGTCCACCACGCCCTCGGCGTTGACGGTTACGTTCTCCAGCAGGGCGTCGCGCTTGATGGCGTTCCAGATGTCGGGTTCGTTCTCCTGGCTGAGGTTGATCACCTTGGCGTAGCAGCCGCCCTCGAAGTTGAAGACGCCCTCGTCGTCCCATCCGTGCTCGTCGTCGCCGATGAGCAGACGCTTGGGATCGGTCGAAAGGGTGGTCTTGCCCGTACCCGACAGACCGAAGAAGATGGCGGTGTTCTTACCCTCCATGTCGGTGTTGGCCGAGCAGTGCATCGAGGCGATACCCTTGAGCGGCAGCAGGTAGTTCATGTAGGAGAACATGCCCTTCTTCATCTCGCCGCCGTACCAGGTGTTGATGATCACCTGCATCTTCTCGGTGAGGTTGAACACCACGGCCGTCTCCGAATTCAGACCCAGTTCCTTGTAGTTCTCCACCTTGGCCTTCGACGCGTTCAGCACCACGAAGTCGGGCTCGCCGAAGTTCTTCAGCTCCTCCTCGGTGGGACGGATGAACATGTTCTTCACGAAATGGGCCTGCCAGGCCACCTCCATGATGAAGCGGATCTTGAGGCGGGTATTCTCGTTGGCGCCGCAGAAAGCGTCCACCACGTAGAGCCGCTTGTTCGAAAGTTCCTTCGAAGCGATATCCTTCAGCACCTTCCATGCCTCCTGCGTGGCGGGCTTGTTGTCGTTCTTATACTCGTCGGAAGTCCACCAGATGGTGTCGCGCGTCACGTCGTCCATCACGAAGAACTTGTCCTTGGGCGAACGGCCGGTATACACGCCGGTCATCACGTCCACGGCTCCCATATTGGTCACCACACCTTTCTCGTAACCCTCCAGGCCCGGAGCGGTCTCCTCCTCGAACAGCTGCTCGTAAGAGGGATTGTGTACGATCTCGGTCACGCCCGTGATCCCGTACTTGCTCAAATCGATCTTTGACATAATCAAACTATTTTTAGTTAATACATCTTCTTTTCCGGATGCAAAGGTATAAAAAGTTTTGTATTGTTACACAAATAACAGTAGTTTTTTAAATTTTTTTCTAAATTAATTTTCCGTGTTGCTTTTCCGCCCCGCAGAGACCCCGCAGGGTGCTATCCGAAAGGTCCGTTCCGCTTTTTCTCCCGCCCCGTGCAATATTTCCCGGGAATTTCCCTTTCTTTGACAAGGAAAACACGAAACGGGCATGGCCGGACTCTACATACATATCCCCTTCTGCAAACAGTTGTGCCACTACTGCGACTTCTTCTCCTGCATATCCCTTGCCAAAACCGGCCCCGTGCTGGAGGCCCTGCTCCGGGAGATGGAGCTGCGGCGGCGGTTTCTGCCCGGCGACAGCCTCTCCACGTTCTACGTCGGCGGAGGCACCCCTTCGGTCTACGCTCCGCAGGAACTCGGCCGGCTGACGGCCCGGGCCCGGGAACTGTGGGACTGCACCGGACTGGAGGAGTCCACCGTGGAGGTGAATCCGGACGACCTCTCGCCCGCCTGCCTCGACGGGCTGCTGCGGGCCGGGTTCGACCGGCTGAGTATCGGCATCCAGTCCTTCGTCGACCGCGACCTGCGGCTGATGAACCGCCGCCACACGGCCGAAGGAGCCGAAAAGGCGGTGCGGGAGGCGCAGCGGGCCGGATTCGGCAACATCTCGATCGACCTGATCTACGGTATCCCCGGCATGAGCGACCGGGAGTGGAGGGATAACCTGGAGCGGGCGCTCTCACTGGAGGTCCAACACATCTCGGCCTACCACCTGACCGTCGAACCCCGCACGGTCTTCGGCCGCCGGGCCGCACAGGGGAAATTCACACCCGTGGACGAAGAGACCAGCCAGCGGCAGTACCTCACGCTCCACCGCACGCTCACCGCCGCCGGATACGAACACTACGAAATCTCCAACTTCGCCCGGCCTGGCCGCCGTTCGCGCCACAACAGCGCCTACTGGACGGGCGAACCCTATCTGGGAATCGGTCCCTCGGCCCACTCCTACGACGGACGGCGCCGCAGCTGGAGCCCCCCTTCCCTCGCCCGCTACCTCGGGGAGCTGGAGGAGGGGACTCTCTACGAAGAGGAGACGCTCACCGAGGAGGAACGGTACGACGAACTGGTGATGGTCTCCCTGCGCCGGGCCGAGGGAGTGGACACCGCCGAACTGGAACGCCGGTTCGGGGCACGCAAATTGTGTTATTTCGAGGAGTCGGCCCACCGTTTCGTGGAGGCCGGCATACTGGAACACACGGGCGGCCGCTACCGTCTCCGGCCCGAGGAGTACCTCGTGTCGGACGGCGTGATCTGCGAACTGTTCTGGCCCGGAGACGGGGAGACGCATACATAATAATAAGAAAAACCGTGACAGGAAGTCAAAAAATTCCTAATTTTGCACCCTCGACCATTCGCATCTAAACACATGAAATATGACCGCATGTAACGGAACCAAAGAGAAGCCCGACTACCTGTTCGAGGTGAGTTGGGAAGTATGCAACAAGGTGGGCGGCATCCACACCGTCGTCGCGACCAAAGCGCTGACCATGTCCCAGACCCTGGGCGACCGCTATATCCTGATCGGACCCGACATCCACCGGGAAGGGACCAATCCCGAATTCGAAGAGGACCCGAGCCTGCTCAAGAACTGGAAACAAATGGTCTATAACGACGGTCTCCGCGTCAAGGTGGGCCGCTGGAAAGTAAAGGGCAACCCGCTCGTGGTGCTGGTGGACTTCAGTTCGTTCATCCCCCAGAAGGACGAAATCCTGAAATTCCTCTGGGAGACCTACCGCGTGGATTCGATTAGCGGACAGTGGGACTACATCGAACCGGTCCTCTTCGGCTACGCGGCCGCCAAGGTGATCGAGAGCTACGTGGAAACCTTCTGCGCCTCGACCGACAAGGTGGCGGCCCACTTCCACGAGTGGATGACCAGCAGCGGCGGACTCTACCTGCGCAAGTTCTCGCCCTATATCGCCACGGTCTTCACCACCCACGCCACGGTGATGGGCCGTTCGCTGGCCGGCAACGGCCTGCCCCTGTACGGCAACCTGACCCGTTTCAACGCCGACGAGTACGCCCGCCAGTTCAACGTGGTGGCCAAGCACTCCCTCGAAAAGACGGCGGCCAACTACTACGACGCCTTTCTCACGGTGAGCGATATCACGGCCCGCGAATGCAAATACCTGCTCGGACGCGAGGTGCATCTGGTGACGCCGAACGGTTTCGAGGACGACTTCGTATGGGAGGCCCCCGTACTGGAACAGAAACGGAAAGAGGCCCGCGAGGCGATGATCCGCGTGGCGGAAGCCTGCCTGGACTGCAAGTTCGAACGGGAACCGCTGATCGTGGGCACCAGCGGCCGCTATGAATTCAAGAACAAAGGGCTCGACGTCTTCATGGATTCGCTCAAGAAACTGGCCGAAAACGACGGACTGGAGCGCGACGTGCTGGCCTACATCACCGTACCGGCCGGCAACGAGGGTCCCCGCAAGGACCTGAGGGCCCATCTGGACGACCCGTCCAACCCGATCGACCGCAACCAAAATCCGCACACGACCCACTATCTGTCGGCTCCGGATTGGGACCCGATCCTCAACGCGATGAAGGACAGCCGGCTGCTCGACCCCGCCTGCCGGGTGAAGGTGATCTTCGTTCCCACCTACCTCGACGAGCACGACGGCATCTTCGACAGGCACTACTACGAGCTGCTGGCCGGCATGGACGTCACGGTCTTCGCCTCCTACTACGAACCGTGGGGCTACACCCCGCTGGAGAGCGTGGCTTTCGGCGTGCCGACCGTCACCACGTCGCTGGCCGGATTCGGCCTGTGGGTGGACCGCCACGACAAGGAGCACAAAGGCGTGGAGGTGATCCGCCGCACGGACACGAACGACTCCGAGGTGGTGGAGGCCATCGCCGCCTCGCTGCGCCGTTTCGCCGGCATGAGCGCCGAAGAGTACGCCGGGTACCGCGAATCGGCCGCGGCCATCGCCAGGACGGCCCTGTGGGAGAACCTGATCGAATTCTACTGCCAAGCCTACGAACTCGCCCTGCAGAATGCCGTGGCCCGCACCAATCGCGTGGCCTACGAGGGGGGCGGCAACTATACCGAACAGATCAATTTCGTGCGCCAGCAGTTGGTGAGCAATACGCCCACCTGGACGCGTCTGATGGTGGAAAAGAGCCTGCCGGCCCGTCTTCACCCGCTGGAAATCCTGTCGCACAACCTCTGGTGGTCATGGACGCTGGGAGCCCACGAACTGTTCGAGTACATCGACAACGACCTGTGGCACGACTGCGACCGCAATCCGATCGACTTCCTCGACCGGCTCGACTACAAGCGGCTCAAAGAGCTCGAAAAGGACGCGGAGTTTCTCGCCAAGATGGACGCCGTCTACGCCGAATTCCAGGACTACATGAAGGAGAAGGCGGAGGCCGGCGGGCCGAAGATCGCCTACTTCAGCATGGAATACGGCCTGAACAACACCCTTAAAATCTATTCGGGCGGCCTCGGCATCCTGGCCGGCGACTATCTCAAGGAAGCCAGCGACAAGAACGTGCCGATGGTGGCCGTAGGACTGCTCTACCGCTACGGATACTTCACGCAGCGCCTCTCCGCACAAGGAGCCCAGGAGGCCAGCTACGAGGCGCAGAACTTCTACAAGCTGCCCATCTCACCCGCCCGCGACGCCGAAGGCAACTGGTGCAGCATCCACATCGCCTTCCCGGGACGGACGATCACGGCCCGCATCTGGAAATGCGAAGTGGGCCGCACGGACCTCTACCTGCTCGACACCGACCACGACCTGAACCTGGACGAAGACCGCCAGATCACCCACTACCTCTACGGAGGCGACTGGGAGAACCGGCTCAAACAGGAGATCCTGCTCGGCATCGGAGGCATCCGGGCCCTCAACGAACTGGGCATCCACCAGGACGTCTACCACTGCAACGAAGGCCACGCGGCCTTCATGGGCATCGAACGGATCAACAACCTGATCGGCAAGCACAAGCTCTCGTTCAGCGAAGCGCTGGAGGTGGTGCGCTCCTCGTCGCTCTTCACCACGCACACGCCGGTTCCGGCCGGACACGACGCCTTCCCCGAGTCGATGATCCGCCAGTACATGTCGCACTACCCCGACCGGCTGGGCGTGACATGGGAACAGTTCATCAACCTCGGCAAGACCAAGCCCAACGATCCGAACGAGAAGTTCTCGATGAGCTTCCTGGCCTGCAACCTCTGCCAGGAGGTGAACGGCGTGAGCTGGCTGCACGGCGAGGTGAGCAAGGAGATCCTGGGCGGCATGTGGCCCGGCTACTTCAAGGACGAACTCCACATCGGCTACGTCACCAACGGCGTGCACTTCCCCACCTGGACGGCACCCAACCTCCGCAGGCTCTATGCCCGGTACTTCCCGGAAGGGTTCCGCCGGCACGACTACGACATCGCCGCCTGGCAGAAGGTGCACGAGATCCGGGACGAGGAGCTGTGGAGCGAACGCATGGTCCTCAAGGACAAACTCATCCAGCATATCCGCAAACGGATGGCCGACCCCTCGCAGGCGGTCTTCACTTCGCCGGGCCAGATGGTCCGCAGCATCGAGGCCTTCAAGCCCGACGTGCTGACCATCGGTTTCGCCCGCCGGTTCGCCACCTACAAACGGGCCAACCTTCTCTTCACGAACCTCGACCGGCTCGACGCCATCGTCAACAACCCGGAACGCCCCGTGCAGTTCGTCTTCGCGGGCAAGGCGCATCCGAACGACAAGCCGGGACAGGACCTCATCAAACGCGTGGTGGAGGTGGCGGCCATGCCCCGTTTCGCCGGCAAGATCATCTTCCTGCAGAACTACGACATGGAGCTGGCCCGCAGGATGGTGCAGGGCGTGGACGTATGGCTCAACACCCCGACCCGCCCGCTGGAGGCCTCGGGCACCAGCGGCGAGAAGGCCGTAATGAACGGCGTGCTGCAATTCAGCGTACTCGACGGCTGGTGGGTGGAAGGCTACCGGAAAGGGGCCGGCTGGATGCTGCCGATGGAGCGGACCTTCACCGACCAGAATTTCCAGAACGACCTGGACGCCGAAATCATCTACACCACCATCGAGGAGGAGATCGCCCCCATGTACTACAAACGGGACGAACAGAACATTCCCTACGAGTGGATGCGGGCCGTCAAGAGCTGCATCGCGGACATCGCGGCCAACTTCACGACCAACCGCATGCTGCGCGATTACGAGGAGCGTTTCTACGGCAAGCTCTGCGAGCGTCACCGGACGATGGTCGCCGCCGACTTCACGCTGGCCCGCGAAATCGCCGCCTGGAAACGAAGGGTCAGCAACTCGTGGGACAAGGTGAACATCCTCACCGTCAAACAGCTCGACATGGGCAAGGAGGCCATCAAACTGGGCAACCCCTACCATATCGAGGTGACGGTGGACGTGGACGGGCTCCGTCCGCAGGACATCGGCGTGGAACTGATCGTGGCCAGCCAGATCGACGAAGGCAAGGTGAAGATCGTGGACACCAAACAGCTCGAACTGATCGGCAGCGAAGGCAGCCACGCCACCTACGCCGTGGATTCGGTGCCCGACCGCAGCGGCACGTTCGACATGGCGCTGAGAGTCTACCCCAAGAACGACAAACTGCCCCACCGCATGGACTTCGCGCTGGTGAAATGGGCATAGGACGGCCACCGGCGCACAGCGCCGGGCCGCACGCACGGGAACCCCGGAGCGCCTCGAGGCGCTCCGGGGTTCCCGTTTCCGGACAGGAGCCGCACGAAATACGAAATAAGTCCGAAGACGACATTTACCGGCACGTTTTATGTTGGTTCCCGCAGGGTAAAACCGTACTTTTGCCCTGCCTCCCCGGCCGGTCCGGAACGGTACGGGCCGCACGCGTGCGGGGAAGGGATACGGTAAAAAAACGGGGAAAACCGAAATAATTTATTCGCGGATACCGTTTGATATTTCGGGAAATTTCCTTAAATTTACGGGTGTCCACAAAAGAAAAAACTATGTCTGTATTAAGCTTCGACAAGGACAGCCTCGGCAATCTGGAGTATTCGCTCCAGCGGGAGATGCTGAGCACCAACCGGGCGGGTGGCTACATGAGCACGACGATCGTCTGCTGCAACACCCGGAAGTACCACGGTCTGATGGTCTGCCCGATCGGCGACGGCGAGCAGAACTACGTGCTGCTCTCCAACCTGGACGAAACCGTCATCCAGCACGACCAGAGCTTCAACCTGGCAATCCACCGTTTTCCAGGCATCTACGAGCCCCGGGGCCACAAATACATCACCGACTTCGCCTACACCCCCACCCCCACGATCACCTATCGCGTGGGCGGCGTGGTGCTGCGCAAGGAGATGCTGTGGATACACCGGCGCACGCAGCTGTTGATCCGCTACACGCTGCTGGACGCCCACTCCCCCACACGGCTGCGGCTGCGTCCCTTCCTCGCCTTCCGGAACATGCACGAGCTGAGCCACGCCAACATGTTCGCCGACGGACGCACCTACGCCGCGGCGGGCGGCGTACGGTGCCGGCTGTACGAGGATTTCCCGTGGCTCTACATGCAGACGAACCGGGATGCCGAATTCGTGGCGGCACCCGACTGGTACTACAACTTCGAATACGCCGAGGAGGCGCGGCGGGGCTATCCTTTCCGCGAGGACCTGCTCACGCCGGGGTATTTCGAAGCGGACATCGCCAAAGGCGAGAGCCTCATCTTCTCCTGTTCGCTGGAGGAGGTCGCCCGGGACGGCATCGAAAAAGACTTCGCGGAGGAGCTGGGACGGCGCTCCGACAAGATAGACTTCCTCTCCTGCGTGCGCCATTCGGCCCGACAGTTCATCGCCCGCAGGGGCGACCGGACGGAAGTGGTGGCCGGCTACCCGTGGTTCGGACGCTGGGGCCGCGACACCTTCATCGCCCTGCCGGGCATCACCCTCACGCAGGGCAACGTGCAGGAGTGCATGGATGTCGTGGACACCATGACCCGCGAGATGAAGGACGGGCTCTTCCCCAACATGGGCAGCGCCTACAACTCGGTGGACGCCCCGCTGTGGTTCTTCTGGACGCTCCAGCAACTCGAAAAGCACGTGGGAGCCGAGACGATATGGAAAAAATACGGAACGAAGATGAAGGATGTCCTCGCGGCCTACCGCCGGGGCATCGGCGGCATCATCGCCCTGCACAGCAACGGGCTCGTATGGGCTTCCGCCCCGGGCAAGGCGCTCACCTGGATGGATGCCGTGGTGGACGGCGTGCCCGTGACGGGCAGGGACGGCTATCAGGTGGAGATCAACGCCCTGTGGTACAACGCCCTGTGCTATACGCTCCATCTGGCCCACAAGTTCAGGGACAAAGCGTTCGAAAAGGAGTGGAAAGGGCAGCCGGAACTGACGAAAGCCTCGTTCATCAAAACCTTCTGGTTCCCCTCCGAACAATATCTGGCCGACTATGTGGGTACGGAAGGTCCCAATTGGTTCATCCGCCCCAACCAGATCATCGCCTGCTCGCTGCCCTATGTCATGCTCGACCAGGAACAGATACTGGGCGTGGTGAACATCGTGCGGCAGCACCTGCTGACCCCGAAAGGGCTGCGGACGCTCTCGCCGCGCAACCCCCTCTACCAGGGGCGCTACGAAGGCGACCAGCCCGCACGCGACCGGCAGTACCACCAGGGAACGGTGTGGCCGTGGCTGCTGGAGCACTACGTCAAGACCAATTTCGACCTGCACGGTCCGGCGTTCGTCTCCACGGCCGAGGAGATGCTGGAGGAGTTCGAGGCCTGCCTCAACGTCTACGGCATCGGGTCGATCTCCGAAATCTGCGACGGCGATCCTCCCCATGCCCCCAAAGGGGCCATTTCGCAGGCCTGGAGCGTGGGCTCCGTGCTCCGCATCCAGGAGATGATCGAAACGTACAAAAAGAAAAAACCGCATAAAAAAGGACTGAGATGAGAGTATTGATGTTCGGATGGGAGTTTCCCCCGCATATCGCGGGGGGTCTCGGGACGGCATGCTACGGACTGACCCGCGGGCTGGCCAAACAGGGTGTGGAAGTCACGTTCGTCATGCCCCATGCCTACGGGGACGAGGACCAGCGTTTCGTGAAGGTAGTCAATGCCTCCGACGTGGAGGCGATGTACGGGGACGGCCGCAACGACGATATCTGGGAGAAGATGACTTTTATCCACATCAACTCGAACATGGTGCCCTACATCTCGCCCGAGGAGTTCGAGTCCCGGAGCGAGGAGTTCCGCAAGACGGGAACCGTGAAACGGGACGGGGACGTATGGAAGGAGCGCTACACCTTTTCCGGCAAGTACGGCTCCAACCTGATGGAGGAGGTGGCCCGCTACGCCATGGTGGCCGCCGAGGTCACCCGGCAGATGGAGGGCCGGTTCGACGTGATCCACGCCCACGACTGGCTCACCTACTATGCCGGAATCGCAGCCAAACGGGTGTCGGGCAAACCGCTGGTGGTGCACATGCACGCCACGGAGTTCGACCGCAGCGGCGAACACGTGAACCAGAGCGTCTACAACATCGAGCGGGCCGGCATGCAGGCCGCCGACCGGGTGATCGCCGTGAGCAACCTCACGCGCAACATCGTGATCGAAAAATACGGCATCCCGGCCGAAAAGGTGGTGACGGTGCACAACGCCGTACGCTTCGCCGGCACGCCTTCGGCCGACGTGGAACGGGGCGTGAAGGACAAGATCGTCACGTTCCTGGGCCGCATCACCTACCAGAAAGGGCCCGACTATTTCGTGGAGGCGGCCGCCAAGGTGCTCAAAAGGCTGCCCAACGTACGGTTCGTCATGGCCGGCAGCGGCGACATGATGCACCACGTGATCCGCCGCGTGGCCAAGCTGGGCATCGCGGACCGGTTCCACTTCACGGGGTTCCTAAAGGGCGACGACGTGCAGAAGATGTTCGCGCTGAGCGACGTGTACGTCATGCCCTCCGTCTCGGAGCCGTTCGGCATCTCGCCGCTGGAGGCGATGAAGTCGAACGTACCGGTCATCATCTCCAAACAGTCGGGCGTGGCCGAAGTGCTGGACTACGCCGTGAAGGTGGACTACTGGGACGTGGATGCCATGGCCGACGCCATCTATGCCCTGGTACAGTACCCCGCCCTCGCCCGGATGTTCGCCCAGAAGGGGCTGGAAGAGGTGACGGGACTCAAGTGGGACAACGCCGCCGCAGAAGTGAAAAAAGTGTACGAATCCGTCCTGTGACCGCAGGCGGGTTACGCAAGAAGTATAATTTAAACGCAAGATTATGAAGACCGTTTGTTTCTATTTTCAGGTGCACCAGCCTCTGAGGCTCAAAAAATACCGGTTCTTTAACATGGGTAAGGACCACTATTACCTGGACGACATAGCCAACCGGTCGATACTCCAGAAAGTGGCATCGCGCTGCTACCTGCCCATGAACCGGCTGCTGCTCCGCCTGATCGAGGAAAACAAAGGGGCTTTCAGGGTCAGCTTCTCGCTCTCGGGGCTGGTGGTCGAACAGTTCAGGGCCCACGCCCCCGAAGTGCTGGAGAGTTTCCGGGCATTGGCCCAGACGGGGTGCGTGGAGTTTCTCGGAGAGACCTACGACCATTCGCTGGCCTCGCTGATCGACCAGGAGGAGTTCGAGGCACAGGTCCGGGCCCATTCGGCCATGATCGAAAAGGAGTTCGGACAGCGGCCCGTCACATTCCGCAACACGGAGCTGATCTACTCCGACGAGATCGGGGCCCGCGTGGCCGGCATGGGATTCAAGGCGATGCTGGCCGAGGGCGCCAAGCACATCCTGGGCTGGAAAAGCCCCAACTACGTCTATGCCAACAGCCTGAACCAGAAACTGCGGCTCCTGCTGCGCAACTACAAGCTGAGCGACGACATCGCCTTCCGCTTCTCCGACCGCGGATGGGACCAGTGGCCGCTGACGGTGGAAAAATACGTGGGCTGGCTCACCTCTCCCGACATGCCCGGCGAAGTGGTCAACCTGTTCATGGACTACGAAACTTTCGGAGAGCATCAATGGGCCGAAACGGGCATCTTCGACTTCATGGCGGCCCTGCCCAAAGCGGCGCTGGCTACGGGAAAACTTGAGTTCGCCACGGCGGCAGAAACTGCGGCCAGACACCAGCCGGTGGCGGTGCTCTCCTCCCCGCACGCTATGTCGTGGGCCGACGAGGAGCGGGACGTAACGGCCTGGGTGGGCAACGAACTCCAGAACGACGCGTTCGACACCCTCTACGCCCTGCGTCCGAAAATCAAGGCGATCGCCGACCCTGACTTCGACTACGTGTGGAATTTCCTCCAGGCCTCCGACCACTTCTATTACATGGCGACCAAGTGGTTCTCGGACGGCGACGTACACAGCTATTTCAACCCTTACGACTCTGCCTACGAGGCATTCATCAACTATATGAACGTACTGAGCGACTTCAAGATCGAAGTGGACAAACGCTACGCGCAACTGACGGAGCAGAAACAGGAGCGGGAAACCTGTCCGGTTTCCGCCTGACAGCGGTGCCCGTTCCGGCGGATTGTCCGCCGGAACCGTCCTCCCGCAACATCCGGATAAAACCCCGGCTCCCTCTCGGGGAAAACGACCACCCCTGCCGCACGAACGGCAGGGGTGAATCATTCGGACACAGACCGGCAGTCCGCCCCTTGCCCGGCACCCCGGACCGGAACGACCTCCGGCTCACTCCGCCTTTTCCGGCCGGGTCGGAGGTTCGGGCATTCCTTCGCCGGGCCGCACATTCATTCCCCGCATACGGCGCTCTTCCATCCGACTCTCCAACCTGCGCCATTCGGCATACTGATCGGCCGAAAGTATTTTTTTCATTTTCCTGTCCCGGACGGCCAGCTCCTTCTCCGACTCCTCGGCCGGAGGCACCGCCATACCCTGCGGTCCCGGACCGGAAGGCCGTCCTTCCCGCATACCCGGACCACCGGGAACAGGCCCCATATCTCTGCCGGGACCCATGCCTCCGCCCGGACCGCCCATCGGGGGCCTGCCGCCGCCCATCTCCCCGAACGAACGGAATTCCATCCCGCCCAACAGTTTCTCGGCCTGCTTCAGATAGATCTTATAGACCTTCTTCGCCTGCCGGTCATCGAGCTTCAACTCCCGGGTCAGGTATTCCGTCCTGCCGGCAGCCATCCGCTCCGGAGTCATTGCCGGAATTCTCCCGGCAGGGCGTTGCTGTGCCTGCCCGCAAAGGCAGGAGAACGCCAGCACGCCGCATGTCAATACGAACCGCATTTTTTTCATATCATCCGATCAATTGGTTAAACGACAGATGCAAAATACGGAACAGGGCCGGCCACGGCAAATAAATCCCACAGGCAGCCCGATTTTGCCGGCAAACGCCGAAAAACGAAGGACGTTCCATTTCCGAGCAGTCCGCCCCCTCCCGAAAAAAATCCCCCGGCCGCCGCATGACAGCCGAGGGAACTTCGTATTCCCGGAATCCGGACGACCCTATTCGTCGTCCTCCAGATAACTCAGATCGTCCATCAGGGCGTCGATCTCCCGGCGCTCCTTCTTGGTGGGCCGCCCGGTCCCGCGATCCCGGGCGATGAAGATCGTCTCCCGGGGAATATTGAGCTTGTCGAGCTCCTCCTGCGGGGTGATATTCTGCGCATACAGGGGTACATTCTTCGCCGGCTGCCGGCTCGACACCAGTTCCAGCACGCGGAAGGTGTAGGTAACCGGCATTTTCTTCACGGAGACCACCTCCCCGCACTTCACCTCGCGCGAGGGTTTCACATAGGCCCCTCCGACCAACACCCGGTTGGTCCGGCACGCCTCGGCCGCATCGCTGCGGGTCTTGTAGATCCGCACGGCCCACAACCATTTGTCCAGCCTTACCGAAGACATCGTTCCTATTTTTTATTGTATGCGTTCATCGTGCGCTCCACCCCCTGCAAACCGAACGAACGGATGATCTCGCAGGCCGTTTCGATCCGCGGAGGCATCCCGCTGCGCTCCTGGTCGGTCCACTCTCCCAGCACGTAGTCCACCTGGTGTCCGCGGGGAAAGTCGCCCCCAACGCCGAAACGGAGCCGGGCATAGTTTTCGCTCCCGAGCATCAGGGCGATGTTCTTCAGACCGTTATGCCCGCCGTCGCTGCCCCTGGCCCGCAGACGGAGCGTCCCGAACGGAAGCGCGATATCGTCCACCACGACCAGCAGGTTTTCCGGCTCGATCTTCCCGGCCTGCATCCAGTAGCTGACCGCCTTGCCGCTCAGATTCATGTAGGTGGAGGGTTTCAGCAACACGAACGTACGTCCCTTGTACTTCGTCTCGCACACGGCTCCGTAACGCCCGGCGCCAAAAACAGCATTGGACGCCTCGGCAAAGGCGTCCAACACTTTGAATCCTATGTTGTGGCGGGTTTCGGCGTACTCGGCACCGATATTGCCCAGCCCGACAATCAGATATTTCAACGCTTACCGGACTATTGCGCCTTGGCTGCGGCATCGGCGGCACCGCGTGCGGCACGCGTCATACGCACGGCACAAACGGCGGTCGTAGCCGGAGTCAGCAGGTCGAGGTTATCGAATTTGAGATCGCCCACGAAAATCGACTTGCCCAACCCGAGCGTGGTGACGTCCACCGTCAGTTCGTCGGGCAGATTCTCGATCGTTCCGTTCACGCGGATTTTCCGCTTGCTCAGAATCAGCTTACCGCCCTGCTTCACGCCTTCCGAGTTGCCGGTCAGCTTTACGGGAATGTCGATGGCGACGGGTTTGCCCGGGATCACGCGGTAGAAGTCGATGTGGAGCACGTTGTCCTTCACGGGATGGTACTGCACCTCGCGCATGACGCCCTTCTCCTTCCTGCCGTCGATGTCGAACTCCACGATATAGGAGTTGGGGGTGTAAATAAGCGGCTTGAGCGCCTTCTCGTCCACCGAGAAGTGGATCGTTTCGCCTTCGCCGTAGATAACGCAGGGAACCTGTCCTGCGGCACGAACGGCCTTGCTCTCCTTCTTGCCGAACGCCTCGCGCTTGGCTGCTTTGATTTCCAGTGTCTGCATAATAGAAAAATTTATGATCGATTAAATAAAACCTCGGGCGCCACTCAGCCTCCCCGTATGCCCGGACAGGCCCCATAAACGCTTGCGGGGACAAAATTAGGAATAATTTCCGGATTTGCTATTTTTTTTCGATTTTTTGATTACCTTTGTCACGCTTTACGCAGCGATTAGGTTCTTTTCATACTCCTCGCATGTTAAATAATTGTTAAAAATTTTTAATATGTTTGGAAAATCGAAAATTACTCCTTATCTTTGCAGTGAAGTTTTAAGGTTCATTTTAGGTTAGTAGTTTTAGGTTAGTAGAGGAAATCAGGGGTCCGGCGTTCTGCCGCCCGTGGTTTCCTTGTTTTTTCCCCTCAGGAGAAAACAGCGAACCCGACCGGCCGAACCGAAAAACGGATTCCGAAGATGCGCGAAAAGCAAAAGCCCAGGTGGTGAAATTGGTAGACACGCTACTTTGAGGGGGTAGTGGACGCTTTAGTCCGTGTGAGTTCGAGTCTCATCTTGGGCACAAAAGCCTCCGGTCACAAGCCGGAGGCTTTTTCGTCTCCATACGACACATTCTGGAACGTCCGCCTCCGGCGAATCCGACACCACCGCTCCGTCACCCCTCTCCCTCACTTCCGTCCCCATCCACCCCGACCGGCTGCCATCCCGGAACGGCAGCCTTGATCCGGCCCCGCCGCACCCCGTTTCCGCCGCAATATCCCCATCGGGAATATTTTTTTCCCGAAAAATTTGCACGGTACGATTTATTTTCCTTATATTTGCACACCTTTTCAAACAAAGGCCTACCAAATGCCCAGGTGGCGGAACTGGTAGACGCGCACGTTTCAGGTGCGTGTGCCGCAAGGCGTGCAGGTTCGATTCCTGTCCTGGGCACTGAAAACCCTGTCGGAATTTCTTCCGACGGGGTTTTGCTTTTCCCCAGAAAGGCCATCCTTCTGTCGCCCGCCCGGAATCCACTCTCTCCACCAAGCCTCCCTCTTCCGGAAGACGGCCGCGCTACCTTTCCCCCACCGGCCTCTCCTCCGGCCCTTCGCCGAAATCGAACCGCAGCTGCACGTACACGGGAGCCGTCTCCGGGGCATTGGCCACGGCCAGCCCGACGAGACGCACCTTCCGACCGCCGAAATCCACACCCCCGAGCAGCTCTCCGGCTACCCGTTCCAGTTGTTCCGGCGTCTCCACCGGTCCGGGCAGCGTGTGCGAACGGGTGATCTGCCGGAAATCGTCGTACTTGAGTTTCAGCACCACGGTCCTGCCCCGGAAACCGTATTTCGACACCCGCCGCCACACCTCCTCCCGCACGGCCCCCAGCTCCGCGAGCAGCCGCTCCCGGTCGTCCGTGTCCTCGGCGAAGGTGTTTTCGGCTCCCAGCGATTTCCGGATGCGGTTGGGCTCCACCGCCCTCGGGTCGATTCCCCGGGCATAACCGTAATAGGCATGTCCCGCCTTGCCGAAATGACGCACCAGCTCCTCCTCCGACCGTTCGCGCAGCTCCGCCCCCGTACGTATCCCCAGGCGGTGCATCTTGCGGGCCGTCACCTCGCCGATACCGAAAAACCTCTCGACGGGCAGTCCGGCCACGAACCCGTCCACCATCCGGGGTTCGATCACGAACAGTCCGTCGGGCTTGCGGTAGTCCGAGGCGATCTTGGCCAGCATCTTGTTCACCGACACGCCCGCCGAAGCCGTGAGCCCGGTCTCCGCCAGGATGCGGGCCTTGATCTCGCGGGCCGCGAGCGTGGCCGAAGGCAGATGCGTCACGTCCAGGAAAGCCTCGTCCAGAGAAAGCGGCTCCACCAGCTCCGTGTAGTCGTAGAAGATGGCCCGTATCTGCTGCGACACGGCCTTGTAGACCTCCATGCGCGAGGGGATGAAGACCAGTTGCGGACAGAGGCGCAGGGCACGCACCGAGGAGATGGCCGAATGCACCCCGTAGCGACGCGCCTCGTAGCTGGCCGTCGCCACCACGCCGCGCGGACCGGCATACCCCACGGCCACGGGCAGTCCCCGCAGTTCGGGACGGTCCCGCTGCTCGATGGAGGCATAGAAGGCGTCCATGTCGATATGTATGATCTTCCGCTCCGGCATAAGGGATTCAATCGGGGGATAAATATAACGGATATTTCCGACTTAAATTTCCCCGTCCGCCGCGAGAAAAAAACGACGGAGTCCGACCTCCTCATTTTCTTCACGTTCGCCCCTCCCGGTCCGTCGTGCCGCCGGACCGGACATACGAAACGCCCTCCCGCCGCCGTTTATAGCCCGGATCGAATCATTGTACATACAGTTAAAAACAGAAAAGACCCATTTCCCATGAAACGAGCCTTTTTTATTTTATTCCTGTGCGCAGTCCTCTGCGGCTGCTCGAAACAGATCGAAGACCAACTCCATTTCAACGACATCGAAAAACCTTTCGAGGCGACCTTCCAGCCGGACACCGTCCGCACCGCCGGCCTCGACCCCTCGCGCCTGCGCACCTACTTCGACCCGGCGGGCTCCTCGGCCGAGATCACCGATCCCGAGGAGTATTCGTTCCGCGTGGACGAACTGATCCGCGTGGAGGGCACGGAATCCGGCGACGCCGTGCGCATCCGGAGCTTTTCGGCCAAACCGGTCCTCGGCGTGACGCTGGAAGTCCTCCTGCCGGACTTCGGCCTCTACCTTCCGGTCGCATGGATCGACAGCCTCCCCGGCTTCGCGCAGTTCGAGTTCCCGGCCTCGTTCACCGGCCGGCGCCTCACCTGGGAGCGGGAAGACGGCACGTTCGTCAGTTTCCACTACCCCTATTTCGACGCCGCGAAGATGAAACCGCGCCTGCGGAGCGACGATCCCCACCTCGGCAAGCTGCAACGGATCGACGCCCGGTGGGACTTCCGCTTCTCGAATTACGACTGGAACGGGACGAACTCCTCCACCTGGCGCGAGATGCGCCCGCTGTACGCCCGCGAGTGGGTGGTCATCGTCACCAACTACGCCTACATGATGACCACTCCGGAGTACCGTCACGTCATGGAGAACTTCGGACGCATCTTCGGCGGGGAGCTCTGCGACAACGAACGCATCCCCTTCACCTCCGAAAAGTACGCGTCGGAACGGGAGCGCTTCCTCCGTCCGTTCAGCTTCGTGCTGGGACAGAGCGGCGAACAGGTCGGCGGCCTGGGCGGCGGAGGCGTCTGGGGCATCACGTCCTGGAACTTCTACGGCCACTACGCCTCGTTCAGCGGCTGGGAGGCCATCACCCACGAATTCATGCACAACATGGGCTACGGGCACGCCAGCAACATGACCTACGCGGTGGACGGCGTGGGATGGACGGAATTCATCTGGCAGCTCCACCTCTGGCTGAGCCGCAAGGGCGATCTGCCCTACCTCGACCGGAACCTGCTGGGCTTCCACAAGGACGGGAACGCCCCCTACCGCGACTGTGAGATCCGGGAGGTCTTCCGCGACGACGCGAAACTGGAACAGCAGATCCGGAGCTTCTACGACAAAAGCAAACTGGTGAAATATTTCAAGGAAAACCCCATAACCGAATAACGAGATGAACGCACGCAACACGACCTACGCCCTCCTCTGCGGCACGGCGCTGGCCCTGCTGGCGGCCTCCTGCGACAAGGGCACGGAAATCCGCGAAATCTGGGAAGACCGTTACACGGACCAGAAAACCGACACGGTCGCCGTGATCGACAACTATTACCTGGACGGACACGTCGTCCTCACGGCCGATGCGCTGGGCGACGGCCGTCCCTTCGGCCCCGTCACGCTCTTCCTCGACGGCGACGACCTCTTCGTGGCCAATGCAGGCGGCGGAAGCGTGGAGCTGTTCGACGCCCGCACGCTGGAGCACAAGCGCAGCTACGGAAACGAACGCACCCAGGCACGCGACGTCTGCGCCGAAGGCGACCACCTGTTCGTGGCCGGAGGCGTCAACCGCGAGGTGCAGCTGTTCGACCGGCACACCGGCGACTACCTGACCCGGCTGGGAACCGGCAGCCTGGGCGGCAACGTCTCCTGGGCCGGCAACGTGGCGGCATCCCGGCGGTTCGTATTCGTCCGGGATTCGAAGGAGCGCAACGTGCGGGTCTTCGACCGCGAAACGCTCTCGACCGCGGCCGCCGCCAACAACACGGTCTTCGCCCGCCTCTCCACCGACGACTACTTCCTCGGCCACGGGGAGCAGCCCCAGACCGACCCCTACGACATGGCCGTCATCGGCGACTCGCTCTACGCCTTCCTCTACCAGCCCGACCCGGCCCTGATCTACGCCTGGTCGCTCGCCGACATCGGTTCGCTGAAAGACGCGGCGCCCTGCACCCGCACGACGCTTCCCTCCGGCCGGAAAATCTACTCCGTAGCCGGAAACGGGGAGAAAGTCTGGGTGGCCATGTACCGGGACGGGCAGCCGGTCCTCGGGGAATTCACCCCGGAGGACTTCCGCAGACGCAATTTCGAACGCCCCCTGCGCTCCTTCACGGACGATTCACGCCTCCGGTTTCCCGACCGGCCGATGATCGCCTTCCACGACGAACGCCTGCTCTTCCCGAACGGCGACCGCCTGGAGCAATGGAGCATCCGCAACACCCCCTCCTACGTCCTCCGCCCCCTCGCGGAGTGACCCGCCCCCTTCAGAAATCCCTTCCCGATAAAAAAGAGGGTGCTGAAATGCACCCTCTTTTTCATATATCCGGTCCGACAGCCATATGGTCGCCGGGCCATCCGTCCGACGTTTCCTCCGCCGAAATGACAGGAAAGGAACCGCAGCCTATTTCATGAAGGCCACTACCACCATAATCTCCCCGACTGACCGGTTGACGATCCGGTAACGTGTGCATCCGGCCGGCACGACCACCGTCTCGGCATAGTGCACCGCACGGCGCTCTCCGGATTCGGACTCGATTTCGGCCCGGACACCGTCCACCAGATTCAGCACATGACACTTGCCCCCGGTCTCGACCGTCACGCTGCCCTTAACGTGATAGCGCCACACATCGTACGAATGGTTCGGATGGGTGGGAAGATGATAAAGGCTCCACTCCGCCGTCTGCTCGAGCAAACGGGGCCTGGCCACCAGTTCCCGCGCCACCTTCTCCCCCTTCCGGTCGAAACAGAGGTTCTCCATTCCCCGTGCGACGTTCAGCGGACGGGGCATTCCGTCCAGATCGCGGGCCAGCCAGTCGTACATCTTGAAAGTGAATATATAGGGCGTGGTACTGATCTCCAGCACGAGATTGTTGCGTCCGGAACTGTGGAGCGTTCCCGGCGGAATCAGATAGAGGCCGTGCTTGCGCGAAGGCAGCGAATTGACGTACCGGCCGACCTCCAGCGGCGTATTGTCCCGCTGACTGGTAAGCAGCGCCTGCCGGAAATCTTCCGGAACGATATCCTCCCGGAAACCGAGGTAGACCACCGCATCCTCCTTACAGTCGAGAATATAGTAGGTCTCCTCCTGCGTCAGCACCTCGCCGAAATGTTTTCGGGCATATTCCCTCTGCGGATGGCATTGCAGGGAGAGGTTCCCCCCGTCGAAATTATCGAGAAAATCCATCCGGATGGGAAACTCGTCCCCGCAGGCAGCATAACACGCCTCCCCCACGACCTCTTTTCCGGCCTGATACATCAGCATGTCGAACGACACTTCCATCATCCGTCCCGAACTTTCGAAAACGAGCCCGTTCTCCGGAACGATCAGTTCGAACGACCAGGCATAGTTGGGAGCATCCTGCGGAAGATCCGGTATATGCTCCTTGATCCACTGTCCGCCCCACGCGCCGGGCTCGAACCAGGGCCTGACCCGAAACGGATTCCGCCCCAGATGCGCGAGTCCCCTGCGGAGCGTCTCTCCATCGGTCCAGACCGGCATTTCGGGACGCTGTCCGTCCACGATATAATCCATCCGGGGCAGCAGCGCCTTTTTCCTGTGGTTGAGCACGACCCAATCGACGAAATAGAAGCGCTTGTACATCTTTTTAGGGCTCTCCGGCGCCTTGAAGCCGAGATTCGTGACCGAACCGGCACGGGCTCGGAACTGCAATTCGTTTTTCGGCAAATCGACATAGACCGTCGTTCCCTCCCATCCGGCGCAGGAGGCACCGCAGCCGTAGAGGATATTGACTTCGGCCGACTCGTCGGGACGGATGCGGGCAAGCAGACCGGGATCGAAGAAATCCTCCAGCCCGAGCGTAGTCCGGGTACCGAACAGCGGATCGTCTCCTCCGATGAACGGAGCGGTCATCCGCTCGATCTCCTCCTGCGGTCTGAGCGCCGTGGAGACATCCCACCAGACGGCCCGGACCCCCAACTTCCCGAGTTCCCGGTTCAGCCCCGCGCAGAAAGGCCTGAAAAGAGCCTGCGAGTACCCGTCGATGATGATTCTCTTCCGGTCCGCGACGGCACGGGCCAGCGACTCGTATCCCGCAAAGATTTTTCCCTCGCCGAGCGAATGTACCGGATAAATATCGTACTGCTCCGCATCCGACCGCTCCCGGTCCAACGGCAAAATGCGTTGGGTGGTTTTCCTGTAATCTTCCATGAATAATTATAATAGTCTATCGGTTTTCAACATTCGGAACAGATTCCGGTCAAAGGAACAGCGACGCTGCTCCGACGAGCGTCGCACGGTCCGGCGATGCCGAGGGCGACACACGGGCACGGCAACCGCGTTCGGCAAGGACCCTGCACATGGCAGGGGCGAAACGGTCGAACGCCCGGGAGATGTTCCCGCCCAACACGACAGCCTCGGCCGGAAATCCTTCGCACAGCGAGGCCGTAAAGGCTCCCAGCCGCTCCCCGTAATCGGAGAAAACGGCCGCCGCCTCCGGCACCCGGTCCGCCTCCCCGGCGATCTCGCGGACCCCGGTCGCCTCCCGGCCCGTCAACTCCCGATACCGGCGGAGAAACCACCGGGTCGTGAAGGCGTCGTCCGCGATCGCACCCTCGTACGGCAGGCAGTACACCCACCCTTCGGGAGGGACCCCCTCGCCGTGCGTCACGAGCCGCCCGTCCAGCAGGAATCCGGAACCGAGCCCCGTCCCCAGCGTGAGCGCCAGCCCCCGCCTCACTCCTTTCAACGCTCCGCCCAGGCTCTCCCCGAGGGCGAACGCACTGGCATCATTGACGTACCGGATCCGGCAGGAATCGGCACCGGAAATGCGGACCACCAGCGAAAGGGTGAGATTGAGCCCGAAAATCCGGTCGTATTTCTCCACCCCGCAGATCGTGCTGCTCCCCTCTCCGTAATCGAACGGACCGGGAATGGCAATTCCGATCCCTTCGACCGACCCGGCGACCATCCGGAACGCCGACCCGATGGTCTCGGCCCAGACTTCGAGAATCTCCGAAGCCCCGGCCCGGGTATCCAGGGCGGAAACGGCTACCGAATCCGGCACCACCTCGCCCGAGAGAAGCTCCACGGCAGCCGCCGTCAGATGGCTTCCGCCTATATCCACGCCAATGGCATAACGTTTCATCGGACACATATATTAACAATCATCAATATGTATGAACATAAATTCATGGCAAAGATATACAATAAATCGAAATAACACAGTTTTTTGCATGAAATTTATGTTACTTGTCAAAAAAACCATACTTTTGCGAAGAGACAAATCCTTGTAATCATGAAAGTCAGCTTAGATCACCATAGTTCGGTTCCTCTGCACATACAAGCGGAAGAGTTGTTGCGTTCCATGATTTCACAGCCCGAATACCGCAACGGGAAGTTGCTGCCCAACGAAGTGGAACTCTCCCAACAGTTGCGCATATCGCGCAACACGCTGCGGCAGGCGATCAATCGGCTGGTTTTCGAAGGGCTGCTGATCCGTAAAAAGGGATACGGTACCCATGTAGCGCCGATGAACGTGCTGAGCAATGCACGCAACTGGCTAAGTTTCTCCCAGGAGATGAAGGCACAGGGGATCACGGTACGGAACTTCGAACTGCACGTAAGCTGGAAACAAGCCTCCAACCCGGAAGTAAACGGCTTCTTTAACGTCGCGCCGGACGAACGCCTGCTCTGTCTGGAGCGGCTCAGGGGAAAACCCGACCTGCCGTTCGTCTACTTCATCTCCTATTTCAATCCCGCGATCGGCATGACCGGGGACGAAGATTTCAGCGCACCGCTGTACGACGTCCTCGAACAGCAATATAAAGTAATCGTAAGGACCTCCAAAGAGGCCATCAGCGCCAAAGGAGCCAGCGCATTCACCGCCGAGAAACTGAACATCGAGGAAGGCGATCCCGTCCTGGTCCGCAAACGTTACGTGTACGACATCAACGACCGCCCCATAGAATACAATGTCGGATACTACCGGGCCGACAGCTTCACCTATACGATCGAGTTCAAGAGAGAATAATCCCTTTCACGACCGCCTTCCACCCCCGGAAACGGCTCCACCCCCTAACACCCCGGCCGCGTTTTTTTGCAGCCGGGGTGTTCTATTCACGGCACGGCCGTCCTCCTCGGCACAAACACGACAGGCCCAAATCCGCCCTACTTCCTCAACACCTATTTGTTCACATAAAAAAAACAATTATTTAATTAAAATTTAAAGACCGGGACTATACAAATAAAATACTGATTTCAAGCAAAATAAAATACAGATAAATTCCCATCCCCCCTCCTTCTACCCGATTTTTCTCCTCCCTGCCCGTAAAATCGCTTGTTTTATAAAATTAATTTATATATTTGCACAAGAACAATATATGTTCATACAAATAGAATTTATGAAGAGACCGCTACATTTCGCATGGTGCCTGACGGCACTCGCCGGACTTTCCGGAATCTCCTGCCAGCGGGGAACCGAAAAGGCGGAGACACAAAAGGATTTCACGCAGTACGTCGATCCGTGGATCGGTACGGCCCATTGCAGGTGGTTCCACTTCACACCGGGGGCCCGTCCCTTCGGGATGGCCAAACCCGCGCCCTCCACCAGCGGACACCTCGGCAACCGCAGCGGCTGGGAAGCCGTAGGCTATGATTACAGAGACACATCCATTGAAGGATTCCCCAATTTCCACGAATTCCAGGTCGGCGGCGTGGTGCTGATGCCCACCAACGGCACGCTGAAGACCGTACCGGGCGAAGCCGCCGATCCCGACGGAGGCTACCGCTCGAGGTTCAGCCGCGAAAACGAGACCGCACGCTGCGGATACTACTCCGTCCTGCTCTCCGACTACGGCATCCGCGTCGAACTTACCGCCACGGACCGGGTAGCATTCCACCGCTACACCTATCCCGCCTCGGACCGGTCGCGCATTCTTTTCGACATCGGCAACCGGCAGGGAGAGAGCGGAGCCGTGAAAGACGCCGCCGTCTGCCTCACGCCGGAGGGACGCGTGGAGGGTTTCGTGGAGACCGAACCCGAATACGTCAAGACCTACCAACGGGGAGGTTCCGTCAAAATGTACTTTTCCGCGGTACTCGACAAAAAGCCCTCTGGCTGGGGGACCTTCCGAGGAACATCCATCCAAGCCGGAGCCGCCCAATGCAAAGGTCCCGGAGCAGGTCTGTGGATAGAATTTCCGACTCAGGAAGGAGAACAGGTAAACGTACGTATCGGACTCTCTTACACTTCGATAGAAAATGCCCGGAATAACTTTCAGGCAGAAGCCGAAAATTTAGATTTCGACCGGGCCGCCCAAACAGCCCACGACACCTGGAACGATTGTCTGGGACGAATTGATGTGGAAGGGAAAAACCATGACGACCTTGTCAAATTCTACACGGGCCTGTATCATGCCACCCTCGGACGCGGTCTGTGCAGCGACGTGAACGGTGCCTATCCCCGCAACGACGGATCGGTCGGACAGATCGAACTTCGGGACGGACGTCCCCTCCACGCCCACTACAACACCGATGCGATGTGGGGCGGCTTCTGGAACCTGTCTCAACTCTGGACGCTGGCCTACCCCGAATACCTGTCCGATTTCATCAAAAGCCAGCTGCTCGTCTACCGAGATGCCGGATGGCTCGGCGACGGAATTGCCTGCAGCCGTTTCGTATCGGGCGTTGGCACGAACTATATCGGACTGCTCATCGCAGCGGCCTACAACTGCGGAATCCGCGACTTCGACGTGGACCTGGGCTATGAAGCAGCCCGTAAAAACGAACTGGAATGGAAAGACCGGCCTGCCGGAGCGGGAAAGGCCGACATCCGCGCATTCATCGAACGGGGTTATATCCCTTATCCCGGCGACACAGCCCACTGGACGACCCACTTCACCGCTTCCCATACCCTCGAGTACTCGTTCAGCGCCTATGCCGTAGCCCAAATGGCCCGCGATCTCGGCCATGAAGAGGATTATGAAAAATTAATGTGGCTTTCTCATGGCTGGGAACGCCTTTACGACAGTTTGTCCGGACTGATCGTTCCCCGTGGGTTGGACGGCCAATTCATAGCCAATTTCAATCCCACACAATCATCCCGAGGCTTTCAGGAGGGAAATGCCTATCAATACACCTTTTATGTTCCTCATGATGCTCCCAAACTGATTGAAAAAATGGACGTACATGAATTCGAACGGCGGCTGGACAGCATCTTCACCCTTTCTCGCCGTTCGGTCTTCGGCGGAGGGAAAAAGATCGACGCTTTCGCCGGTCTGGAAGCGCCCTACAACCACGGCAACCAACCCTGCCTGCATATTCCGTGGCTGTTCAACTACACCACCAAACCCTGGCTGACCCAGAAATGGGTGCGCACCATCCTCGACGAGTTCTACGGCACGGAAGGCATTCACGGCTACGGCTACGGACAGGACGAAGACCAGGGACAGCTCGGAGCCTGGTACGTCATATCGGCCATGGGTCTGTTCGACGTCAAGGGTCTCAGCGGCCCGGATCCGACACTGGGCATCGGAAGCCCGCTTTTTGACCGCATCCGCATCCGGCTCGACCCACGGTACTACCCGGGCCAAACGCTCGAAATCCACACGGTGAACGGCAGCCGGGAAAACCGCTATGTCCAGCGAGCCTCATTCGAAAGACGCCCCCTGCCGACCCCGTTCATACCCTTCTCCGACCTGACGGCCGGCGGCACCCTCCTGCTGGAAATGGGCCCGGAACCTCCGGAAGCATAAGCTATCGACCAATCTACTAAATAACCTTGTCAAATGTATGATTCTATGGACAAACTGAAAAATCCGGCACCCGGAAAGGAACGTCGCACCCCGAGGACGGGCGGACGCTCGTTCCTATTGCTCCTGCTGCTGATGCTGACGGCAGGAATCCCCGAAGGATTTTCCCAGAACGACAGCCCCGTCTCCGGACAGGTCAAAGACACCGAAGGGACGCCGCTCGTCGGTGCCACGGTTCTGGTAAAGGGGACTTCCCGCGGCGTCATCACCGACACGCAGGGGAACTACACGATCGGAGCCTCTGTCGGAAAGGACACGCTCGTATTCTCCTACGTGGGCTATGTCACGAAAGAGATAGCTATCGGAAACCAGACCCGACTGAACGTCACGCTCGCCCCCGAAGCATTGGGCATCGAAGAAATGGTGGTGATCGGATACGGGACCCAAACCAAAAAGTCGGTTACCGGAGCGGTCGTCGAAGTGAAACCGTCGAAAAACCAATACGCCTCGCTCGGCACCAACGCAGCTCTGCTCCAGGGACTGGCCCCGGGTATCTCGGTGGTAAACAACGGCGGCGACCCCTCGTCCGATCCGTTCGTCCGTATCCGGGGAATCGGATCGGTCAACTCCGAAGGCCCGCTTTGGGTCGTGGACGGAGTGATTTACAACGGAGCCTACGTCAACAACAACGACATCGAGTCGATCTCCGTGCTAAAAGACGCCTCGGCTTCGATCTACGGTGCAAGAGCCTCGGGCGGCGTGATTCTGGTCACCACAAAAAAAGGCTCGCGCGATAAACTCACCGTCGATGTGGATGCCAAGTTCGGTCTCAGTGTACACGGCGACCTCTATCAACCACTCAATGCCCAGGAATTTCTCGAAATGACCCGCCGGGCTTACACCGGCGACGGACTGTCCATTCCGAGCGCCTTCGATCCCGCCGACGAAAATTTTTACTGGGACGGACAGATCACCCGCACCAACTGGGTGGAGGAGCTGTTCCGGGTCGGCAAAACCCAGGAATACAACCTGAGCATCCGCACCGGAGGTGAAAAACATCGGGTTTACATCGGCGGACAATATCGCCGCGATGACGGCATCATGCTCAACTCCTATTCCGAGGCATACAGTTTCCGGGGTAATTCCGACTTCGACATCACTCCCTGGCTGAAAATCGGGGAGACATTCTCGATCGCCTACACCTCCAAACTCGGAGCCCCGGTCAACGGCTTGGGCGGAGTCATCCAACAGGCTCTCTGTTATCCTTCCAGTGCCAGCGTTTACAATGCCGACGGCAGTTACGGAGGGGTATCTCCCGAAGAATACGCCGGATATTTCGGAGACCTCCAGAATCCCGTGGCCACCCTCAAACGCCGTGACAGCAACAACCGCTATATCCGTACTATGGTCAACCCCTACGTGGAAGTCAAGCTCTTCACGCCCGGACTCAAATTCAAATCCAACTTCAGCTACGAATACCTCCAGAACCACAACCGCAGTTTCACATTCAAGGCACTCGAACCGGGCAAGAAGGTATTCGACAACAAGCTTTCCGACGGATTCGGCAAGGCGATCCGTCTGGTCGCCGAACAGCTGCTCACCTACGACCGTACGTTCGGCGACCACAGTCTCTCCCTGCTGTTGGGATACACCTACCAGTCCGACCAGAACTACACCCTGTCGGCCTCGGCAACCACCTTCCTCTCCGAAGAGGAGTATTACCGGATGTTCATCAACTCCACCATGAACGAGTTCACCCGTCCGAACAACTCTTTCTCCGAAGAACGGATGCTATCCTATGTGGGACGGGCCAGTTACAACTACAAATCGAAATACCTCTTTTCTGCCACGCTCCGCCGGGACGGGTCGTCCAAACTGGTAGGCGACAACCGCTGGGTCTATTATCCGTCGTTTTCCGGAGGCTGGGTCCTCACCGAGGAGAAGTTCATGAAGAACGTAAAACCGATCGACTACGCCAAAATCCGTGTCAGCTGGGGGCAGTTGGGCAACCTGTCGGGATTGGGCCGCTACGGATTCAACGAGACCCTCTCCCAGTCAGTATCCATCATCGGCGAGAACCACGACCAACTGTACGGCTACATCTTCAACCGTCCGTCGAACCCGAACCTGAGATGGGAACGTTCGGAACAGTTCAACGTGGGGCTCGACATGACGATGTTCGGTAACAAATTCACCGTCACCGCCGACTACTTCAAGAAAGTCAATCGGGACATGATCACCACCCAGACCATCAATCCCATGACAGGATACGCTGCCGGCCCGCAGATCAACTTCGGCCAGGTCACCAACCGGGGATTCGAACTGGCACTCGGATACACCGACCGGATCGGCGAAGTCAGCTACGACATCCAGGGCACTTTCTCAACCCTGAAAAACAATTTCGACAAATATCTGGAAGGGCTGACCTACATACAGAGCAGCGCGGGAGGCTCCCGCTACATGCGCCCCGTCTGGTCGAAAGTGGGCTACCCGCTCTACTCCTACTGGGGATACCAGACCGACGGACTGTTCCAAAGCGTGGAAGAGGTGGCAGAACACACCAACTCACAGGGCATCGTTCTCCAGCCCAATGCCCGTCCGGGCGACATCCGCTACATCGACCAGAACGACGACGGCAAACTCGACACCGACGACCGGGTCTACCTGGGCAATCCCTATCCCAAATACGAATTCGGTCTGAACGTCACCCTGCGCTGGCGAAATTTCGACTTCAACATGTTCTGGCAGGGCAATGCCGGCCTGAAACTCTACAATGCCGCCAAGGAACTCACCATGCAGTCGTCCATGACCGGCGCCAACACCTCCAAACTGGCACTTCAGGCATGGAATCCGGAAGACCCGGAAGGTAGCCGGGGCGCAACCGTACCCCGGTTGAGCACCCGCGACGACAACGGCAACTTCTCGAATCCGTCCGATTTTTTCGTAGAAAGCGGCAATTTTCTGAAACTCCGCAATCTCGCCATCGGCTACAACCTTCCCTCCAAATGGCTCAACAAACTCTCCATCCAAAACGTACGGGTCATGTTCTCCTGCCAGAACCTGCTGACCATCACCAACTATTCGGGCATCGACCCGGAAGTGGGCCTCAGCAACCAGGGAATCGACGCCGGGGTTTACCCGATTGCCCGCACATTCACCCTCGGACTCAACCTGACCTTTTAATCATGCATGCGTATGAAAAAGATAATGCTCATAGGAATCGCCGCCGTACTAATGGCCTCGTGCAGCGAATCGATACTCGACCTTAAACCTTACGGAGCGCCGGGCGAAGGGACGTTTCCCGAAACAGAATCGGACATAGAACTGGCTGTCAACGGACTCTACTACGGACTCTGGGACGATGCGGCCTACACGCGCGGTCCGATGTACTGGATCAACGCCTCGGACGACATGATCACCGGACGCATCAACGCCGAAGTCGACACCTACCGCAACTTCGCCATTACCGCCAGCGGCAGTGCCGGCATCGCAGGCCGTCTCTGGAACGCCCTTACCCCGATCATGGGTCGTTCGAACGCCGTAATCAAAATGGAAGACAAAATCCAGATGGCGGATCAGAAGAAGAAGGACTTCCTCTTCGGACAAGCCTATTTCCTCAACGCGCTGGTCCATTTCGACCTGGCCAAACGCTTCGGGAACATGGTGGAAGGGAAAGGCTTCCCGATTCCCAACCGACAGGACCAACTGGACATGGAGTACGACCGGCCGGCCAACGTGAACGTCAACATGGACTACATTATCGCTGACTGTATGGCCGCCGCAGAACGCCTGCCTTACCAGGCCGAACTCGACCCCAAGGACTACGGACGTCCCACCAAGACGGCCGCCTGGGCCTGGGCATCGAAAGTGGCCCTTCAGAAAGGGTGGAACTGCATGAAAGTCCAAGACGAGGCAGGCGCACAGGCTGCATTCCTGCAGGCGGAGAATTTCGCCACCCAGGTAATCGAAGCCACCTACAACGGAGTCAAATGCCACGATCTGATGCCTACCTACAAAGAGGTGTTCCTAATCGAAAACAACTTCGGCAAGGAATATATCTTCTCCTCGCAGGGAGGAACATTCTATGCCGGAAGCCGTCCCAACATGCTTCCGGGCATGATGCTCGAAAACAAGGGATGGGGCAAGTACAACGGTTTCGGGTATTTCGTCCCCACCAAAAGCCTCTATGACGAATTCGAAGCGGGCGACCAGCGGCGGGCGGTCACGATTCTCGCCCCCGGCGACAAGTTCACCTATTTCGGCCAGGAGTGCGTCTACGGGCAGGGTGATTATGCGACATCATCGCCGACAAAAATGCAATTCAACAAATACATGCACCCCTTCTCAATCGGGAGTTCCGAAGCCAACCCCAACGGAGATTCGCCTTCGACCAACCTGAACGTACCGATCATCCGTTACGCAGAAGTATTGCTGATCCGGGCCGAAGCAAGGATCATGCAGGGTAAGTCCGGCAAGGAAGACCTCGACAAAATCCGCCGGAGGGCGGGTCTGCCCGTCAAAGGTTCATACACACTGGACGACCTCAAACACGAACGCCGCTGCGAACTGGCCGGCGAATACGCCGACCGTCATTCCGACCTCATCCGCTGGGGCGACGCCAAAGCCACCTATGCCCGACCGGCGTACGGATTCGACGGAACCCAGGTATGGGCCGGACGCAACTTCCGAGATGACCGCGACGATGTCTATCCGATTCCGGAAAACATTCTTCTCCTGATGGACAACCGTTGGGAGAACAATCCCAACTATTAAACGAACGACACGTATGAAAACCCATCTATTGAACCGCATCGTCCCGTTGGTCTGCATCGCCGCTCTTTGCGGATGTGCGGACGACGACTTCAAAATCGATAACGAACGCAGTTTCGTCACCCCGCCCCATGCCGAGACGGAGTCCATAGAGGTGGCCCCGTCGCTGACCTCAGCCACCCTGCGGATCAAAATATCGGGCGTGGGACTCAGAAGCGCCGGTGTCATCTACGAAGAAGACAATTACAAACCTACCAAAGAGACGGGTACCGTCGTGGAGTGCGAAGAACTGGTCTCCGGGGAGCAGGAAGTCACCGTAACGGGACTCGATCCTTCCAAAAACTACTATCTGAGGGCTTTCGCCACCAATGACCGTGGCACTCACTATGCCAACGTCATCTCAACCCTCGCCTCGATCGAGGAGGTGGAACTGGGCGGAATCACCTACCCCACGGTCTTCTATGGCAACCGTCTGATCATGGCGGAGAATGTCCGGGGTATCCCGACCGGCACCTACAACCCCTCTTCACCCTCGATCGTCTCTCAATACTGCTACTCGGGCGAGGAATCCTCCTACGGATGCCTGATGAGCTGGGGGGCGGCGAATATGGTATGTGAAAGCTTCGGCAACGGATGGCACCTGCCTTCCGTCGAAGAATGGGCCCAGATACTGACCGAGATAGAAGAGGAAGCCGGAAGCATCGCCAGCCATATCGCCGTCATCAACAGTTCCACGGGCAAAGGAACCGTAAACGGGGGTCTGGCCGGACTCTGGTGCAAAAGTACGTCGGGCTGGGGAGCGGCCGAGAAAAACGGCAATAACAATTCGGGTATGACCATCGAGCCGGCAGGTTATTGCAGCGGACTTGCCCCCACTTCGGGCATCAACCACAAGGGACTGCGCACGCTGCTCTGGTCGTCGAGCACGCTCTCCACGGGCGAAGGTCGTGTGGTGATCTTCCATGCCGACAACACCACCGTAAGCTATGATGCCAACAACCCTAACAACTACGGATTCTCCGTACGGTGTGTCAAATAGTCAAACAGGGATAACGATGAAAAGAACATTCTATCGCATGATCTGCATGGGACTGGCCCTCGCGGCGGCCGCCTGCTCGGACGACAAGACATCCGATGTCGACCAGACCCAACTGCCGCAAATCCAGATACTCTCGGCCCCTAAGGTATCCGCGGATGGGACGGCCATCATAGAAGCCGTCCTCACCAGCAACGGAGGTGATGACGCCGTGGATTGCAGTCTCTGTTACAGTTCCGTCAATTCTTTGCCGAACCTGTCGGACCAGGTGGTAAAAATCTCCGGTCCCCGCGAAGGCACCCCTTTTCGCGTCGAACTGGAGGGACTGGATCTGCTCTCGAACTATTATGTCCGTATCTATTCGCACAACCGTGCCGGCGGCATCTACTCTGAAACGGCCATTCTGCAGGCCGCCCGGGGAGTACCCTCCGCTACTACGGGAACGGCCTCCGGAATCGGGTCCAACACAGTGACGCTGGCAGGCTCGCTGGACGACGATCTGGACGATCCGGCGACCGCACGCGGCATTCTGATCGGAGAAGCGCTTCCCGTCGATCCGGCGACCTGGACCAAATATCCGGCCGAAGGTACCGGCACAGGCTCCTTCACCGTATCGGTCGAAGGACTCAAACCGCAGACCAATTACTATTACGCCGCATACGGCGAAAACGACAAAGGCATCGGTTACGGCGAACCCGGCTCGTTCCTGACCCTGGCCGGGCCTCCCTCGATCGAGACGCTCTCCGCATCGAATATCACGGCCCGCATGGCGGACCTGACAGTCACCGCTTTCTCCGACGGAGGCGAAGCCCCTACCGTACGCGGCTTCTGCTACGGCACCTCGCCCGACCCCGTCAAGGAAGAGGGCAACCACACGGAACTCGACCCGGCTTCACCCGGTTTCACGGGCACCCTGACCTTCCCCAGCGGAAATGTCACCTATTACGTACGGGCATACGCGGAAAACAGCAAAGGAATCGGCTACAGCCCCTCGATCACCGTCAAAACCTCGAACGACGGTGTAATCCTCACGGAAACCGTCTCGGCGGGCGGAAAACAGTACGGGCTGGTACGGTGGGCCGGTTACGACATCATGACTTCCAACCTCGCTCTCTGGGACGACAACCAACTCGCTGCCGGAGGCAGCTATTCCGACGAAAACCAGTCGCTCTACTGCTACGACGGAGCGAAAACCTCCTTTGGATGCTTCTACCGCTATCAACAGGCCGTGAACGCCTGTGCCGAAGTGGCCCGCCAGACACACGATGCGTGGCGACTTCCCACGATGGTCGAATGGGGCAATATTCTCAATGCACTGGAGACAGCTTTCCGGGGCGATCCCGAAGGGAATTACAACGGGGGGCTGAATGTCTTCGACCACAATCAGCCCGATTTCGCAAGCGGTGCCAACAGCGGCAAATGGAACGGCCACAAGGCCGGTACCTACTCAGTAGCCCAGCGCACCGGCTCACCCAGCGGATCCGGTCTGGACATCACGGTCGTCGGTTTCATGAACCGGGGCAAAGCATCCGCAGGCGACATCCAGTCTCCCGGCCCTACCACAACCCCACCCTCCTCCCGCACGACAGCCCGCGCCATGTACTGGAGTTCGTCGGCATTCAGCGCTTCGGAAAGCTGGTCCCGGGAATTCCGCCTCTATTACGAGACCGACGGAAGCCTGACCAGCGAGAACAGGGTCAACCCCATCAAATTCTCCAACGAATACGGTTTCTTCGCCCGTTGCATCCGCAGCGCCCGTTAACCGTCTGCATACCGATGAAAACCATGTTCCATATCCTCATTACGCTCCTGCTGACGGTCCCGGCACTGACAGCAGGAGCAACCTCCCCGAAACGCAACATCGACTACGTGGATCCCCTGATGGGGATGCACGAGAGCCGCTGGATGCTCTTTCCTGGCCCGACTATGCCTTTCGGCATGGTCAAGCTGAGTCCCGACAACCAGACCGACACCGTCTGGAAGGCCGGATACGAATACACGGTTGACAACATCGCGGGATTCAACCACATCCACGACTGGACGATGGCAGGGCTCCTCACCATGCCGGTCACAGGCAGGCTCCACACCCGGCCCGGCTCGGAAGACTACGTGAGCGAACCGGGATTCCACTCGAAAATCGACCACAGCAAGGAGAAGGCATCAGTGGGATACTACTCCGTCCTGCTGGAAGACTATGGTATCCGGGCAGAGTTGACTGCCACCACCCGTACCGGATTTCACAGGTACACCTTCCCCGCTTCCGATTCCGCACGGATCATGCTTGCCACCCATTTCTTCGCCGAATATCCGTTCGACGTGGACTGGGCCTCGTTCCGCCGGGTCAGCGACCACGAAGTGGTGGGATTTTCCAAACAGAAGACTTTCGACAACTACTCTCAGCTCAACAATGAATACACAGTCTACTTCGTAGTGCAGGTCGATAAAAAATTCGACTCCATGGGCACCTGGGAAGGCGACGACATCCGTTGGAACGAAGAGCAGGTTTACGGCCGCGGCGAGGTAGGCGCCTTCCTCAATTTCAGGACCCGACCGGGCGAAGTGATCCAGATGAAAACCGGCATCTCCTTCGTCAGTATCGAACAGGCCAGGGAGAATCTCCGCATCGAGAGCGAACCTTTCGGGTGGGATTTCGATGCCGTGGTGGAAAACTGCCGTTCGGCCTGGGAAAAGATACTGGGCACGATCGGCGTCGAGGGCTCCGAAACGGACAAAAAGAAATTCTACACCAACTTCTACCGCGCCTACGCCGGCCGCTCCATATTCAGCGACGCGAACGGCAAATACACGGACATGTGCGAACAGGTGGCCCAACTCCCCGCCGGCGACGTAATCTATTCCAGCGACGCCTTCTGGAACACTTTCTGGAACCTGAACCAGCTCTGGTCGCTGGCCACGCCGGAGGTAACGAACTCATGGGTACGTTCCCTGCTCGAATTCAAAAGACGGGGCGGATGGCTGCCCAACGGTCCGACCGGGCTGGAGTACTGCGACATCATGGTGGCCCACCACGAAATCGCACTGATCAACAGCGCCTATCAGAAAGGCATACGCAACTTCGACGCCGAAGAGGCCTTTCGGGCCATCCGCGACCAGCAGACAATCCCTCCCGCAGCCCATCCCTGCGGCGGTGTGGTCGGCAATCGCCAGATCGTACCCTACATGAAACTGGGCTACGTTCCCTTCGGACCGGATTCCCACTACAAATTCATGGGCACCTTCCGGGAAGGACCCGCCTCCAACACGCTCGACTACGCTTTCGACGACTGGAACGTAGCCATGATGGCCGCAGCGCTCGGCAAGAAAGAGGATTACGATATCTTTCTCCGCCGGGCCTTCAACTACCGCAACATTTTCGACTCCGCAAGCCGCTACATGGCACCGCGCCTGGCCGACGGCACGTTCGTCGATTTCGGCAGACTGGCCGGAGACCCCGCGTGGGCGACCCATTCCAACTCATGGATGGGCACCGGATTCATCGAAGGGAATGCGTGGCAATACACCTGGTACGTTCCCCACGACGTGAACGCCCTGGTCCGGATGCTCGGCCGGGAGGAGTTCGTCCGCCGGCTGGACGAAGGTTTCCGCAAATCGGAAAAATACGGATTCAACGCCCCCGGCGACATGTTCAAAGACTACCCCATCAACCACGGCAACCAACCCAATATGCAGGCCGCCTATCTGTTCAACTATGCGGGCAGGCCCTACCTGACCCAGAAATGGGCCCGGGCCATCATGCGCGACTACTACGGCTCGACCCCCATGCACGGTTGGCTCGGAGACGAAGACCAGGGGCAGATGGGTGCATGGTACGTGATGAGCGCCATGGGACTCTTCCAGATGGACGGGGGAGGATCCACCGAACCCGTCTACGAAATCGGCTCGCCGGTTTTCCGGAAAGTCGTGATCCGGCTCGATCCGGCCTACTACGGCGGAGGAGAGTTCGTGATCGAGGCGAAGAACGCAAGCGAAAAGAACATCTATATCCAATCGGCCACCCTCAACGGCCGGCCGTTACACAAACCGTGGTTCTACCACAGGGAACTCACAGAGGGGGGAAAGCTGACCCTGGTGATGGGCGACAAGCCCAATCTCCGCTGGGGTTCGGGCCCCGATGCGGCCCCGCCGTCGATGAGCACCACATTACGCCAAACCGATTTTCATTCACCCTCCAAACATAACGACCGATGAAATACCGTCACTGCATACTGTTTCTGCTGTGCGCCCTTACACTTTCGGGTACGGCCCGGACCCGGCCCGAAGTGAATCTCCATGCCCATTCCCACAACGACTACCTGCGGGCCCTGCCATTCTATCAGGCATACGGACAGCGCTTCGCCTCGATCGAAGCCGACGTAATGCTGGTAGGCGATCGCTTGCTGGTCGCCCACGACAGACAAGGTCTCGACTCCCTGCGTACGTTCGAGAGACTGTACGCCCGTCCCATAGCCGAACAGATGGAACTCAACGGCGGCACGCCCTACCCCGGAGGAGGACGCCTGCAACTGCTGATCGACTTGAAAACTCCGGCCGCCACGACCCTTCCGGCCCTGCTGAAGGTTCTTGAGCCGCTGCGCCACTGTTTCGATCCGTCCGTCAACCCCTCGGCCGTAAAGGTCATTGTCAGCGGCTCCATGCCTTCGCCCGACCAGTTCTCCCGTTACGACCGGATGATCTTTTTCGACGGTCTCCCCTCGGTGGACTACACGCCGGAACAACGTGCACGGCTCGGAATGGTAAGTGCCCCCTTCACCCGCTTCTCCACCTGGAACGGACTGGGACGAATGACCCACAAGGAGTACGATGCCGTGAAAACCTGGGTCAATTCGATACATGCCACGGGGTTGCCCGTCCGTTTCTGGGCCGCTCCCGACACCAAGACTGCATGGCAGGCCTTTCTCGGCATGGGAATCGACTTCGTCAACACCGACCGGCCCGAAGCGCTGGCAACCTTTCTGAATGAATACGACCGTTCCCGCTTCGACAGGGCGATTCCGTACACCCCCTATCAACCCACCTATGCCTCCGACGGCAGCAAAAAACGTCCCAGAAACATCATCCTGCTCATTGGCGACGGCATGGGACTGGCCTCCATGTGGGCCGGCCACACCCTCAACGGCGGAACCAGCAACATCTCCCGCATGCGACAGATCGGTCTCTGCAATACCGTCTCACTGGACAACTACCACACCGACTCCGCCGCCGCGGCCACGGCACTCGCCTCGGGCGAAAAGACCAACAACCGCAGCATCGGAGTGGATGCCGGAGACAGAAACCTTGCGAATCTTCCGGAACGACTCTCTCCCCAGGGAATCGCCTGCGGCGTGGTGACTACCGATCTGATCACCGGAGCGACCCCCTCAGGATTCTACGCCCACCGGGGTGACCGGGGTGAAGCGGATTCGATCGTATCCGACCTGAAAGGTTCCCCGCTGCGTTTTCTGGTAGGTGGTGCCGACCGCTCGCGGCCCGAAATCAAACCGCGCTGGGAAAAGATCGCCGGAGAGGCCGGCTACCAGATAGCCGACGGAGTGCAGGCGCTGAAAACGGCCCCTCGGGAGACGCAAGTGCTCTGCTTCGCCGACAACTACCATAACGACACGATCAGTATGCTGGAAGAGGCGTTCCCCGTGGCGCTGGAACGTCTGGCAAATTCCGGACGAGGGTTCTTCCTCATGGCCGAAGGTGCGAAGATCGACTCCTACGCCCACGCGAACGACCTCTCCGGAATGTATGCCGAACTCCGTTCGTTCGATCGAACAGTAGGCCAGGCTCTCGCATGGGCCGACCGGGACGGAGAAACCCTCGTCATCGTGATCGCGGACCACGAAACGGGCGGTATCGCCCTGCTCGACGGCAGCTACCGCACCCCGTCCGAACTGTTGGTACATTTCGGCACAACCGACCATACGGGAATTCCCGTTCCGGTCTATGCTTACGGACCCTCCTCCACCCTATTCGGCGGCTTCACCGACAATACCCAAGTCTCCCGGACAATCCTCGAACTGATGCAGAAAAAATGAGACGTACCGGCGTCATAGCACTTCTTGCAGCGGCAACGCTCGCCCTCTCCTGCGGAGAGAGGAGCTACCGGATCGCTGTCACGATCGACAGTTCCCTTCCGGGCGACACCGTGACGCTGAGCGGATTCGACGGACGGACATTCATCCCGGTCGATTCGCTCCGTATACCGGCGGAAGTCCCTCGGGTAATTTTCTCCGCCGACAGCCTGTTGCCCGCAGGACTCTACGTAGTCTCTCTCAACCGGGAAGATCTCTTCGAGATCATCGTATCCGGCCCCGCGGGCCAACGTTTCTCCGCCCGGATAAACCCCGAAAACGGAGACGGAGTCCGGTTCGAAGGATCGGCCGAGAATTCACAAAACGCCGAATTCCAACGACGGATCGCCGCAATCCGTGACCGCCTCCCGGCAGACGGACCCTCTCCGGAAACGGATGCCGCCCTGACCGAACTTCAGCAAAATACGGCAGCAGAAACCCGGGGAAGCCTTCTCTCCTCCATGATTCGGGCACAGATGCCGGTTCCCGTCCCCCTTTACCTGACAGGGAAAGAAGAACGGGAACGTTATCGACGCGAACACATGTGGGACCGGTTCGATTTCTCGGACGAACGGCTGATCCGTACCCCGCTGCTCTACGGTCAACTGCGCCGATTCGTGCAATCCTTTCCGGAAAGGGACGAGGAGGCACGTACCCGTGCGGTCTGTGCCCTGCTGGAACGGACGACGACCGACGGCGTGTCCGGGGCGATGCAGCGTTACATCCCGGCCACACTCTTCTCCCTGTACGACGACCGGGAATCGCCCCTCGCATCCGATTCGATGGTGCTGCTGACGGGAACCTACCTGCTTGCCAACAGACTCCACGACGGACTGGCCGACAGTCTGCGGATCTGTTTTGCCATGGAGAATGCCCGCAAAAACCGGATAGGCCATACGGCCGCTGATTTCACCCTGACCGACGCACAGAACCGCCCCGTATCTCTGCACCGGATCGAAGCCCGGTATACGCTGCTCTACTTCTTCGACCCGGACTGTTCCGTCTGCCAACAGGTGACCGAAGCCGTCGAATTCCTGAAACGGAAATACGGTCCCGCAGGCTTGCAGGTGGTATCCGTCTATACGGAATCCGAAACGGACAAATGGCGCACCTACCTGTCCTCGGGCCGGCTCAGAAACTGCATCAACCTGCATGCCCCATCCGGAGGAAACGATATCCGGGAACGTTACGACCTGTTCGGTATGCCGATCCTCTATCTGCTCGACGAACGCAAACGGGTCGTACTGAAAAACATCCCGCCTACCGACCCGGTAACTCCCGTATTCTACCACATGAACCGAATCAATGAAGAAAAGAAATCCCATTAAATTCCATTGCGTATGAAACGCCTTCTATTCCTGCTTTTCCCGGTACTGGCACTCTGTACGACGCCCGCCCGGGCCCAGTGGAGTCCCCTCGGCTACGACGCCTCGAAAGTGCACTCCCACAATGACTACTCTTCCGCAGCCCCGTTCACCGCAGCCTATGATGCCCGGTGCGGTTCGATCGAGGCGGACATCGTCCTCTCCGGGAACGAGCTCTACGTCACCCACAACACCGGCGACATCAATGCCTCCCGGACCCTCCGGAAACTTTACCTGGAACCGATCATAGAGCGCTACCGGGCCAACGGCGACCGCCCCTACCCGGACCGGGATTACTCTTTCTGCCTGGTGCTCGACATCAAACAGGGAGGTGCCGATGCTGTGGCCAAAGTGTTCGAACAGATCGGTTCCGACCTGGACGTATTCGACACCTCGACCAATCCCCTTGCCGTGAAGATCATCTTTTCGGGCAGCCGGCCTGCAGCTTCGACATGGGCGGACTACCCCGCCTATGTCTGGTTCGATCACACCTCGCCCGACCTCTCTTCCCTGAACGCCGCCCAGCGCAGCCACTTGGGCATGATCAGCCTCCAGTACGGCAACTACCTGACCGTCACAGACCTCAACGAACTGACCGTCATGGAGTACGCCACCCTCAAAAGCCTCGTCACCCGTGCCGACGGCATTCCGGTCCGTCTCTGGGAAGCGCCCGACAACGAACGGGCCTGGTACGTCCTGGCCAACAGCGGCATGGGCTATGTCAACACGGACCAGCCGGCCTCGTGCGCCGATTATTTCGAAAACTACCGCCGTTCCCGCTATCCGGCTCTGGCCCTCGACCGGGAATACGCTCCGGGAGCCGCCGACGTGCCCCTGGTTCTGACCCGTCCTTATGACGCCCCCGTCTACGAGGCTTTCCGCATCGACGGCACCCCCGAGACCTCCGGTTCGCTCCGCCCCTCGACCCTTTCCCCAGGACGCCACAGCGTGGAATACCGCATACGCAGCGCATCCGTACTGACCGTAGTCGAAACCTCCGTACAAATCCGATAACCAACATGAAAAAGACTCTTTTCCATACCGGCATCACCCTTCTCGCAGCCCTGTTGCTGGCCGGCTGCAATGACGATCCCGATTACGGAGCAGAAAGGCGGGCCCGCCACGACCTGTTCCTGAACAACGACGCGCCCATGCTCATCACGGGCGAAGGCGTGACCGACCTCTCCTCACCGGGAGCCAAAAAGGTCTCGACCGTAACGCAGACAGGTTCCGGCAAAGCGACCGTCACCCTTTTCATCGGCACCGAAGATTACGAATATGCCGCCCTGACCACCCCAGAGATGAACACCTCGGAAATCGACGCCTATTTCACCCCAGGGAAAAAAACCTCGGTCGCGCTCGAATATCAGAGCCGCCGTTATCCGCTCGGTTTCCGCCACGAACTGGACATCGAGATCGAACAGGTCAAACCTCTCCCCGAACAGGACGGCATACGCGGCAAACGGGTCTGGATATCGCTGCTCGAACCCAATTCCTGCAAAACGATCTTCCTGATCGCCGAGGTATTCTATCAATAACGGCGGAATGAAAACCATCTCCCTCTGCACGATAGCCCTGTCTCTCTGTCTGACCGCTGCACGGGCTGAAGTGCGGATGCCCGCCATCTTCGGCGACGGCATGGTACTCCAGCGGGAAGACAGTGCGGCCCTCTGGGGCCGGGCCGAACCCGGAAAGAGCGTGACCGTCTTCACCTCATGGAACGGGAAACGCTACCGCACCCGGACCGGCTCCGACGGCAGATGGCGCCTCCGGGTCGAAACCGGACCGGCCGGCTGCGGCCACACCGTCACCGTCACCGAAGGAAACACGCTGCGTTTCGACGACGTGGCCCTGGGCGAGGTGTGGCTCTGCTCCGGACAATCCAACATGGAGATGCCGGTGAAAGGTTTCGTCGGTCAACCGGTAGAAGGGGCAGCGGAGGCCATCTCCACAAGCACCGACCCCGGCCTGCGGCTCTTCTCCGTCGCCCAGCACTGCAGCCCCTCGCCCTGCGAAGGTCTCGACGGCCGCTGGAGCGAAGCATCCCCCGCCTCCGTGGCGGAATTCAGTGCGACGGCCTATTTCTTCGGCCGTATGCTCCGCCGGGCGCTGGGCGTTCCCGTCGGCCTCGTCAAATCCTCGTGGAACGGCACCTCCATCGAACGCTGGATGAGCCGTGAAAGCCTCGAAACGGCCTTCGCGGGAGAGGTTCCCCTCCCCGACACCACACAGGCCGAACTCTTCCGCCACGCGGCCAACACGGGACTCTACAACGGCATGATCGCCCCGCTGGCCGGCTACGGCATACGAGGCGTGATCTGGTACCAGGGCGAAAGCAACCGGCACGATCCCACGCTCTACGGCCGGCTCTTTCCGGTGCTGGTCGAGACGTGGCGCCGGGCGTGGGACATCGGACCGTTTCCGTTCTATTACGTCCAGATCGCCCCTTACGAATACCGTGATCCGGGCCACAACTCGGCCCTCTTCCGGGAAGTCCAGACACTCCTGCAGGAACGGGTTCCCGGCACGGCCATGGTAGCCCTGACCGATCTGGGAGAGGCCGAATGCATCCACCCCTCCCGCAAACGGGAGGTCGGCGAACGGTTGGCCCGCCTCGCCCTGACCCGCGACTACGGACAGCAGGGTTACGAATCCGAAGCGCCGCTCTGCCGGAGCCTGGAGATTCGCGGCGACCGGGTCGAACTGCACTTTTCCCATGCCCCGCTGGGGCTCTGTGCGCAGGGCCCGCTCGAAGGACTCTTCGAAGTGGCGGGTGCCGACCGTGTCTTCCACCCCGCCCATGCCCGGATCAGCGGAAACAAGGTGATCGTCCGCTCCGACCGCGTCGAACACCCGGAAGCCGTGCGCTACTGTTTCCGGGATTTTTGCACGGGCACGCTGTACAACACGTTCGGCCACCCCGTTCCCTCGTTCCGCACGGACGACTGGCCGCTGCTGCCCCCACCTCCCGGCCCGGAACGGAAATGACCCCACGGGACGACCGCACCGGCCTGCACGGAATCCCGTCTCCCCGATGAAAACCGAAGAGGGTGCCTCCGCCGCACCCTCTCTTTTCATGCCTTCTTCCCGTCCGCCGCACAGACAGCCTCCCTGTCCGTGCTCCCTCTTTTTCCCCGCCGCAGTACCAGCCGCCCTCCTTCGGACATACCGCCCGCACCCCGCCTTTCCCCCCATCCCATCCCGGCCTCCCTCACGCTTTTCTCCGCCTCCCCAGCCCGGACATCCGTGGCCCCGCATGTGGAATTTTTCCACACTTCTGTGGAAAGATTCCACCCCGCGCCCCGCACCTCTATTTCCACTATCATATAAAAACCAACACCTTACACTCCGCACATTCTCTGGCACCCCCCTTGCTTCCCTTCTCTCACTACTCAAAAAATCCAAACAGATTCTCATGAGAAAAGAAGCGACATTCATCTCTTTCGGCGGACAGACACGACGGACGGCGGGGCTCGTCCTGCTCCTGCTGGCCTGCCTGTCACTGCCCGCACTGGCAGACGGGGTGACCCCCGGATCCGCCTCGGCAAAAGAAGACCAACCGGCCCGCCGCACCGTCACGGGAACCGTAACGGACGCCCAAGGCAATCCGCTCACCGGCGCCGCCATCGTCGTGAGCGACTCCACCTCGATCGGCACGCTCTCCGACGAAAAGGGCGCCTTCCGGCTCACGGTGCCCGCCCGCTCCACCCTGCTCGTCTCCTTCCTCGGCTACAAAAGCCTGAAGCTGCCCGTCCTGAACCGGGAACGGCTGAAGATCGTACTGGAAGAGGAGGCCGAACAGATGGAGGACGTGATCGTGGTGGGCTACGGCACCCAGGAGAAATCCGACCTGACGGGTTCGATCGCCTCCATCAAGGCCGACGACATCAAGGAGCTCCCGGCCCGGTCGGTCGCCGAAGCCCTCCAGGGCAAGGTGGCGGGCGTCATGGTCTCCAAGACCGACGGCAAACCGGGCAGCGGCTCCGACATCGTGATCCGCGGGGTGGGTTCGATCAACGGACTGAACCCGCTCTTCGTCATCGACGGCGTGGCCGTGGACAACAACAGCAACTACAATCTGAACGACATCGCCTCCATCGAGGTCATCAAGGACGCGAGCGCGGCCGCCATCTACGGTTCGCGGGCCGCCGGAGGCGTGGTGCTCATCACCACCAAGAAGGGCAGCTACAACACCAAGGCACAGGTCTCCTTCACCAGCCGGGTCGGCATCCGCCGCATGGCCGACCGCTACGACCTGCTGGGCACCGCCGACTACATCCGCGTGAAGCAGGAACTCGGCGAGAACTATCCGCTCTGGAGCGACCCCTCGAAACTCCCCGACACCGACTGGTACGACGAAATCTACCGCGACGGCGTGGAACAGAGCTACAACCTTTCGGTCACCGGCGGCAGCGAGAAGTTCCGCTACTACCTCTCGGGCGCCTACGAACGTGAGAACGGCATCCAGAAGAACAACTACTGGGAACGCATCTCGGCCCGCCTGAACGTAGACTACAAGATGAACAAGGCCGTCACCGTCGGGACGCGCATCTATCTGGCCCGCCTGCGCAGCAACCCCTACACGGAGTCCTACCCGTGGATCACCATTCCCTACATGAGCGTCTACAACCCCGACGGCACGTTCGCCGCGGTCCCCGAAGGGGTCGACTTCTCCGGCGGCAACCCCGTAGCCAACATCGCCAAGAACCACCAGAAGGTCTCCGACCTGATGACCAACGCCGACCTCTACTTCGACTGGGAGATCGTCAAGGGTCTGAAGCTGAACGTCACCGGAGCGGCCCAGCTGGGCGGCGGCTACGACGACTACTACGCCGAAGCCAACGACCTGGGCCGTTCGCCCTCGAAGGACAGCTACAACAAGGGGCTGAACTACGCCGAACAGTACACCTTCACCTCGACCCTCACCTACGGCAGGGTCTTCGGCAAGAAACACAACTTCAAGATCATGGTGGGCTACGAGGCCAAGAGCGCCCAGTACGCCGACCTGAGCGCCACGGCCACGGACTTCCCCGTGGACAATCCCCTCTCGTTCGCCCTCTCCACCAACGCGAACAAAACCGCGTCGGGAGCCCTGAGCGAGGACCGCTTCCTCTCCCAGTTCAGCCGGCTGAACTACTCCTTCGACAACCGCTACCTGCTCACGGTCAACGTGCGCCGCGACGGCTCCCCGAAGTTCGGTCCGAAGAACCGCTGGGGCGTCTTCCCCTCGGTCTCGGTCGGCTGGAAAATCTCCGAGGAACCCTTCTTCAAGCGCTGGAACCAGGAGTGGCTCACCTCCGTCAAACCCCGCTTCAGCTGGGGCATCCTTGGCAACGACCAGGCACTCAACAACTTTTCCTACCTGATGGCCTTCCAGAACGTCACGAACCACTCCTTCGACGGCAACTCCTCGGTGGGCGGCTACAACAACATCAAGGTCATCAACGAGGACATCAAATGGGAGTCCATCTACAACACCAACGTCGGCCTCGACCTGGAACTGTTCCGCCACCGGCTCGCCATTTCGTTCGACTACTACCAGCGGATCACCAAGAACATGATCTACGCCATGTCGGCCCCCAACTCCTCGGGCATCACGCAGATGCCCTCGCTGACCACCATGAGCACGATGCCGGTCAACATCGGGCGCATCGACAACAAGGGCTGGGAACTGCTCGTCACCTACCGCAACAACATCGGCTACTTCAACTACGCGATCAGCGGTAACGTCTCCCAGAACCGGAACCGCGTGGTCGACCTCGGCCTGCCCACGGCCTACATCTACGGCGGAGGCGGCTGGCCCAACACGGGCCTCAGCCCCTGCAAGACGGTCAACGGACAGCCCATCAGCCAGTTCTGGGGCCTCCAGACCGACGGGATGATCACCTCCCAGGAGGAGATCGACGCCCTCAACCGCAACGCGCAGGCCCACGGCCACGACTACTACCACCAGCGTCTGACGGGCGTGGGCGACCTGAAATACGTCGACCGGAACGGCGACGGCATCATCAACGACGAGGACTGCACCTTCATCGGCAACCCGTGGCCCACCGTCCAGTACGGCTTCAACATCTCGCTGGAGTACAAGGGCATCGACTTCACGGCCGACTTCACGGGCGTGGCGGGCAACGACGTGATGAACCTGGCCAAATCCTTCACCCAGAGCGTACAGCAGGGGGCCAACACCTCCACCGAAGTCTTCCGCGCCTCCTACTTCCTGGGCAACGGACTGACCGACCGTCCCCGCATCATGGCCTTCGACCGCGACAACGGCAACGCCCCCGTGAAAGACCCCAACTACAACTACCAGCGCTATTCCGACTACTTCGTCGAGGACGGCTCCTACCTGAAACTGAAGAACGTGACCCTCGGCTACACCCTCCCCCGCGAGTGGACCCGCAAAGTGAAGATCGACCGCCTGCGCATCTACGTCACGGGCAGCAACCTGCTCACCTTCACGAAATTTTCGGGTCTCGACCCCGAATTCTCGACCACGGCGAAGACCGCCTACGGCGTCTATTACAACAACACCTATCCGCAGACCCGGATGATCTCCTTCGGGCTGGACATCAACTTCTAAACCGACCGACACATGAAAAAATACCTCAGAACCCTCCGCGTTTCGATGGCAGCCTGCCTCGGGGCCGCCCTGATGACGGGCTGCGGCGACGCCTTCCTCGACCTGAAAGACCCGAACGCCCTTTCGCCGGGCAACTTTCCCACCAAACTGGCCCACATCGACCTGCTGGTCAACTCGGTCTACGGCGCCCAGCACCACTGGCTCTTCCTGGGCAACTACTGGGCCGGTTACGTCATGTACTGCCTCGACCACACCATCGACCTCCAGTTCCACGAGGACCAGTCGTGGGTCGACATCCTCGCCGGCGAGGTGAAGGCGGGCAACAGCAAGGTCACCGACCCCTGGACGGCCCTGAGCATGGGCGTCTACTATTCGAACACGGCCCTCGAGGAGATCGCCGCCTACCGGCTCTCGGCCCCCTCGTCCGAGAGCGGACAGCTCGACAACTACGAGGGGGAGTGCCTCTTCTTCCGCGCCTTCTACTGGTGGCACATGCTCTCCCTCTACGGCCAGCCCCAGATGGACGGGGTCGGCATCCCGATCGTCCGCAAGGTCCCCAAGACGCTGGAGGAGATGTACGTCGGCCGTGAAAAGACGGGCGACTGCTACCAGGCCATCATCGACGATCTGGACAAGGCCGTGGGCCTGCTCACCCAGACCGACAACCACCGCGTGACGGTCTGGTCGGCCAAGGCCTTCCGTGCCAAAGCCTGCTTCTTCGCGGGACAGACCGAACGGGCCAAGGCCGACCTGGAGGACTGCATCCTCAACAGCGGCAAGAGCCTGGAGACGTTCGACCGCTACCGCATGATGTTCAACGGCTACGACCAGTACGAGTACAACAGCGAGTCGTTCTACGAGATGGGCAACAAGGCCGACCCGACCAACGGGGAGGTCTACGGCAAGGTCAACACGGGCTCCACCCTCTCGCTCTACTATCCGCCCTTCTGCATCGCGCCCGACAGCACCCGCACGGCCATGTCCTACGGCAACCAGTACATGCACGACCGCAACCTGGCCCGCTTCGGCTACACCGATCCCGCCCCCCTGTCGTCGGGCGTGCTGAAGTCGGAGCCGCGCTCCGACGGATCGCTCCGCTACTACCTCTCGGAGGAGTACATGCAGCAGCAACAGCGCCACCGCGACCAGCTCGGCCGCGAGGAGAACGGCCCCGATCCCCGGCTCTTCGTCTGCGCCCTCCAGCCCTTCGTGGACGAGGTGCAGATGACCATCGACGGCGTGAACGCCTACCGGAAGGTGGCCCAGGTCGAGTTCGGCAAATGGTGGGAGATGAGCCCCACCACGGGCAACGACCCGGAGACCTTCTACGGCTGGCCCGTGCGCAAGTACAACTACCTCGACGGCCACCTGGCCGACGCCACGCGCAACGTCGCCGGCTACAACATCTACTTCATCCGCCTGCCGGACCTCTACCTCATGTATGCCGAACTGCTGAAGGACACCGATCCGCAGACCGCCCTCGAATACGTCAACAAGGTGAAGCGCCGCGCCTACAACTATCCGCCCGACGCCCCCTCGCCCGTCGACTACACGAGCCTCACCGACCGCACCAACGCCGTCGACCCCGCCGACCACCTGGCCAACGATCCGCTGCTCTACGAGCGCTGGGCCGAATTCTTCGGCGAGATGCGCTGGTGGGAGGACGTACGCCGCCTGCGCCTGGGCAAGAAGGAGGCCGACTACTACAAGACGGTCTCCGGCCCGGGAGCGGCCAAGACCAACATCGTGTGGAAGGATACCAACTACGCCATGCCGATTCCCACATCCGAATTCGAATCCAACCCGAATCCGGCCATGTGCCAGACCCCGGGTTATTGACCAAGGTTCCGTTTTCCACCGAAAGGCCGTCCGCATCCGCCGGGCGGCCTTTTTCAGGATAAAAAAACGCGATATGAGGAATGAAACGGCTCCCAACCCCCTATATTTGCAAATACACAGGCCGACGCCCAGAACCGACTTCCCATGAAAAATTTCCACCACCTTCCGCCAGTCTTCATCCTTTCGCTCCTTCTCCCTTTTCTGACACAGGGAAGAGAACCCTCCGCCAGCCGGAGCGACACGCTGTGGGCTTCCCTGGCCCCCTACTGCACCCCTCCGACCGAATATGCCGGCCGCTACGGCGACTACCGCAGCCCCCTCCGATTCTACGACGGCACCCCCGTGAAGAAACCGACCGACTGGCAGCGCCGCCGCGAGGAGATACGCGAACGGTGGATGACGATGATGGGACCGTGGCCTCCTCCCGTGAAACGGAACGAAATGACGATACTCGACACCCTCCGCAAAGAGCGCTACGCACAGCACCGCGTACGCCTGCGCTGGACACCCGGCGAAGAGACCGAAGGATACCTGTTGCTCCCTTACGCAACCGCCGCCGGCCACCGTACCCATCCGGCCGTCATCACCGTATTCTACGAACCGGAAACCTCTGTGGGGATCGGCGGCAAACCGCACCGGGATTTCGGACGTCTGCTGGCCGACCGGGGATTCGTGGTGCTCTCGGTTGGCACAGCCCGCGCCACCCGCGAAAAGACCTACTCCCTTTTCTACCCCGACATCGACAGCGCCGTCGTCGAACCGCTCTCCATGCTGGCCTGTGCAGCGGCCAATGCACTCGGCTCGCTGGCACTCCGTCCGGAAGTCGACCCGGACAGAATTGGAATCGCGGGCCACTCCTTCGGCGGTAAATGGGCCATGTTCGCCTCCTGCCTCTGCGACGGATTCGCTTGTGCGGCATGGTCCGACCCGGGCATCGTCTTCGACGAATCGAAATCCGCGGTCAACTACTGGGAACCCTACTATCTGGGCTATGTCGCCCCGCCCTGGCGCAAACGGGGCGACATCACGCCCGAAAATCCCGCCTGCGGCCTCTATCCCCGACTGGTACGGGAAGGATACGACCTGCACGAACTGCACGCCTTAATGGCTCCGCGCCCGTTCCTCGTGTCGGGCGGCTCGTGCGATCCCGCCGAACGCTGGATAGCCCTCAACCACACGATCGCTGTAAACCGTCTGCTGGGTTTCGAGAACCGGGTTCTGATGACTAACCGCCCGGAACACTCACCGAACGCCGAATCGAACGAAATTCTTTGCCGGTTCTTCGAATACTTTCTCCGGCCGACCCCCTGATTTCGTTCGCCCCTCCTCCAGTCCACCCTCCCCGGACGTTTTCCCCGCAGTCCATCCTCTCCCTGCATTCCCGCAGCTCGTTTTCCCCTACCCTTTTTCCTCCCCCGGAGCCTCCCCCGTCCCGGAAAACCGCCCGCCTCCGCACCGGCCGTTCCCTTTTTTTCGCTATCTTTGTCCGTCGAACTGCCCAAAAAACTTACCCCGATGCGAAAAACCCTCCTCTCCCTGCTGTTCCTGCTTCCCTGCCTGGCCGCCCGTCCGGCGCAGGACGACTTCGGTAAGATCCGCGAAAGACTCTACGAGATCACCCTCTACCACACGCCCCGCCCGGCCTGCTCCCTCGAAGAGATCATCGCCGCCTTCGACCCGCAGCGGGGCCTCTTCACCGACCTCGACTACACCAACCAGGACCGTGCCCTCTGGCACCCGGGCATCCACTGGCGGCGTCTCACCGAACTGGCCTGCCAGTACCGCCTGCCCGGCTCGCCCCACTACCGTTCGCCCCGCCTGCGCGAGTACATCCTCAAGGGGATCGACTACTGGCTCGCCCACACCGTCGAGTGCGTCAACCGCTGGTGGAACTACATGGGCGTCCCCTACGAGATGGGCAAGGTCTTCATCCTCATGCGCGACGAGCTTCCCGAGGGGCTGATCGCCTCCTGCAAGGAACGCATGCTGCCCGGCGTGCGCCCCGACGCCTACTATTTCCACACGAAAGCCACCGGACAGAACCTGCTGTGGCTCACCACCATCCACATCTACGCCTCGGCCCTCACCGACGACGCCGCAGGGCTCGAACGGGCCTACCGCACGGCCGCGGGCGAAATCGTCGTCACCACGGGCGAGGGTATCCAGCCCGACTTCAGCTTCCACCAGCACGACGCCCAGTCCTACGCCTTCGGCTACGGCAAACAATTCAGCCTCTCGGCGGCCCAGATCGTCTACTCCGCCTCGGGCACCCGCTACGCCCTGCCCGAAGAGAAGATCCGCATCCTCTCCCGCTACCTGCTCGACGGCCAGCAGTGGTGCACCCACGGCCGCCTGCTCGAATACACCGCCATGGGCCGCGAAATCTCCCGCCGGGAGGAGAAGACCGGCGCCCTGGTCACGGCCTGCCGCCTGATGCGGAAAGCCGACCCGTCCCGGGCCGCCGAATACGACCGGTTCATCGCCCAGCTCGAAACCGGACACCGCTCCCGCCCCCTGACCGGCAACCGCTACTTTCCCCGCATCGACCTGATGGTCCAGCACTCCCCCGGCTTCTTCTTCAGCATCAAGGGGGTCTCCGATCGGATCGCCGCCACCGAATCCGGCAACCGCGAGAACCTCAAGGGCTACTACCTGAGCAAGGGGACCCAGTTCATTTCCCGCCGCGGGGACGAGTACGAAGGCATCTTCCCGCTCTGGGACTGGGAGATGCTGCCCGGCTCGCTCAACACCCACAGCGGCAACCCGCTTCCGGTCTTCAAATGGCGGATCGGCACCTGGGGCAACACCCCCTTCGTCTACGGCGTGAGCGACAGCCTCCGCGGCTGCTTCGCCTTCGACTACCGCATGGACAGCGTCACGGCCCGCCGGGGCTGGTTCCTCTGGGAGGACGGCGTGGCCTGCCTCGTCTCGGGGCTCGATTTCGAGACCGTCCACCCGGTCCTCCAGACCCTCAACCAGTGCTACGCCCGCGGCCCCGTCCTCACCGACGGCCGGCCGATGCCCGATACCGATGCCCGGGGCCGGTACCGCACCGTCTGGCACGATTCGGTCACCTACTGCCTGCCCGGCAACCGCGAGGCGCTCGTCTTCGCGGGCCGACGGAGCGGCACGTGGTACGACATCAACCAGTCCATGCCGCAGGACACCGTCTCGGCGCGCCTCTTCTCGCTGGCCCTCGACCTGGGCCGCACCTCCCGCGACGGCTCGTTCCACTGCCTCATCCTGCCCGGCACGGGCCCCGGAGAGGCCACCCCGGCCCGCATCGGACGCTTCCGCGTCCTGCGCAACGACCGGGACGTCCAGGCCGTCTGGAACCGCTCCTGCGACCAGGTGCAGATCGTCGCCTACCGCCCGGCCCACATCGCCCTGCCGTGGAACGGCCGCTCCGTCCGCCTCACGGCCCCCGCCCTGCTTCTCGTCGGCCGCGAGGGCCGCACGCTCCGCATCACCCGCTTCGACCCCTCCACCGGCCGCCGCCTCACCGAAACCTGCCCCCTGAACCGCGACCTCGCCTTCTGACGGGGACCGATATCGCTGTGACGACGAAACCGTCGAAATCCCCCGAGGGAGACAGACAGGACAACCGGAAATCCGCCGATATAGACCCACTGCGGGTACAAGACGCTCCCCGCCGATACCTCCCCATACAAACAGAAGGGCGCCCGGCAATCGCCGGACACCCTTCCGCCTGTTCCTCCGCGCCCTTTACAGCGCCTTCCCTCCCTTGAAGAAGTCGTCGAAGAAGAGCAGCTGGTACAGCACCGCCTGCTTCCAGTATTTCGAGTTGTGCGCCCCGGGCCGCGTGATGAAGTCGTGCCTGATATTCCGGTAGAGCATTCTCCGGTGCAGCTCCTGGTTCACCTCGTAGAAGAAATCCTCCGTGCCGCAGTCCACGATAATGGCCAGCGAACCCGGCTTCACCCGGTAGAGCTGCTCCATCACCGTGTGTTCGTCCCACACCTTCGGATTGCGGTAGTAGCTGCCCAGGCTCTGCGCCATATGCCAGTTCTCGGGGAAGGGCCGTATATCCACCCCTCCGCTCATCGACCCGCAGGCCCCGAACACGTCGGGATGCCGGAAGGCCAGCCACAGCGCACCGTGCCCGCCCATGCTCAGCCCGGCGACGGCCCGCCCCTTCGGATCGGCCTTCGTGCGGTACTTCCGGTCCACGTAGGCGGGCACCTCTTTGGCCACGTAGGTCTCGAAACGGCTGCCCGGATCGACCGGACTGTCCCAGTACCAGCTGTTCTTCGCATCGGGACACACGATAATCATTCCCCTCTGCGAGGCGATCTGCGGCAGCTCGGGTTTCAGCTTGATCCAGCTGTTGTAACGCCCGCCGTGCCCGTGCAGCAGATAGACCACGGGATAACGCTCCCGCACATTCTCGTCATACCCGGCCGGCAGCACCACCACGCACTTGAACGCGGCGTTCATCGCCGCACTCTTCACCTCCACCGTGTCCACCCGCTGGGCGAAAAGGCCGGCCGCCATGAACCACAGGGCCGCCGCCATGCAAATCATTTTCTTCATGCTATCGTCGTTTTTGAGTTAGTTTCCTCTTTTCCGGCCCGTAGGTTCCGGACCCCGTAAAAGTAACCATTTCCCGCGAAAAAGCCCGCCCCCGGGACGATTTTTCACCCCCGGAATCCGCCTCCGGCCCATTTTTTCAATTTTTTTAATAAATTTTTCGGAAAATATTTGCAAAAACCGGAAAGAGCCCTTATCTTTGCATCGAAGTTTTAAGGTTCATTTCAGGTTAGTAGTTTTAGGTTAGTAGAGGAAATCGGAGATCGGGCGTTCTGCCACTCCGCATTTCCTTGTTTTGTTTTCGGATCTTCCCTGATTCCTTCCGTCTTCCCGGAAAACTCCCTGCCACCAGACCGCAGCTCCGGAAACCGTCCGCCCGCCGCCACCCCGGCCAACTTTTCCGATACGGTCCAGCGTCTCCCGCCCGCACCCCCGTCATTCCTCCCTTCCGTTTCCCGCATCCGTCCTTTCCGCTTTTCCCCGTATCCGCCCGGAACACCTCCTCCTTCTCGCCTCCCGTACTCCCCCGCACTCCTTTCCCGCCCCGTATGTTAATTTAATATTAAATTTATTTAAATAATTCCTAAAAAATTTGCATAATCCGAAAACGCCCCTTATCTTTGCATCGAAGTTTTAAGGTTCATTTTAGGTTAGTAGTTTTAGGTTAGTAGAGGAAATCAGGGGGTCCGGCGTTCTGCCGCCCGTGGTTTCCTTGTTTTTTTCCCGCCTCTCCCGACCCTCCGGCAAGTTATCCACAATCTTTCAACCCCTCTTGCCCGTTCCCCTGCGGTTGCCTATCTTTGTTATTCCAAAACCGTCAAACCTATGTTTCTGGAAAATGCCAGCCGCGCCGGCTGGATCGAAGTGATATGCGGCTCCATGTTCTCCGGCAAGACCGAAGAGCTGATCCGGCGGCTGAAACGGGCCAAATTCGCCAACCAGCGGGTCGAGATCTTCAAGCCCCAGATGGACACGCGCTACTCGGCCGAAGACGTCGTCTCCCACGACGCCAACGCCATCCGTTCCACCCCGGTCGACTCCCCGGGCAACATCCTCCTGCTGGCCTCCGACGTCGACGTGGTGGGCATCGACGAGGCCCAGTTCTTCGACGCGGGCATCGTGCAGGTCTGCAAGCAGCTGGCCGACAACGGCGTGCGGGTCATCGTCGCCGGCCTCGACATGGACTTCCAGGGCAACCCCTTCGGACCCATGCCCCAGCTGATGGCCACCGCCGAGTACGTCACCAAGGTCCACGCCATCTGCGTCCGCTGCGGCAACCTGGCCCACCATTCCCACCGCCTGGCCTCCGACGACAAACTGGTCATGCTCGGCGAAAAAGAGAGCTACGAACCCATCTGCCGCCACTGTTTCAACCAGTCCCGCCGGGAGAGATAACGGCGTCCCCGCGACCGCTTCCGCCCCCTGCGGAAAAGGCCGCCCGTTCCGCGGACAGCCTTTCCCTCACAACACCCAATCCCCGAGCAGACGCACCCTGCGGAGCACGTTCCGCTCCGGATCGTACTCCGGGAACTCCCCCGGCGACGACTCGATCCGCTCCACCGCCCGCATCATCAGCGCCTGCGCATCGCTTTTCACCTGCCGCCTGAGCGCGGCGAGCGACCCTCCGTCCACCGCCGTGAAACACTCTCCCCGGAACTGCACCGTCCCGATCGCCCCGCACTGCACGCTCAGCCTCGGCAGCACCAGCCACTTCACGTAATGGGCCAGCGGCGCCTTCACGTACCCGTCCAGCAGCTCCGCATAGCGGCCCTCCAGCATCGCCCCGCAGAGCCCGCCCAGTACCGGACGGACGAACTTATACTGGGCCGTCACGATCGGGGCCTCCCCGATCAGGCTCCCGTCCACCGCCTCCGCACCCCGGAAGGCGATCTCCGCCACCTCGTGCGGCGTCATCAACAACCATCCCATCTCAATCTATGTTGCGCAGCGCATACTTGGTGATCTGGGCCACGAACAACTGCTGCTGCGGATCGTCCGGGTCGTACTCGAGCCCGTCCGCCCGCCGGGCCTCCCACACCTTCATATAGAGCGGCTTGGAGCGGGTCGGCGGACGGTTCACCACCTGCAGCGACGAGGCGTCCACCCCCAGCACGCGCCTCACCGCCTGTCTCAGGGGCTCCATCAGCTCCTCCTGCTCGGCGAGGATGACCGTGTTGAGCGCCACCTCGTACTCGTGCAGAATCCGCTCCGCGTCGAACCCGGCCGCATAGTCCAGCCCGCTCAGCGAGCGGAACCACGAATGGGCCACCACGATATCCGAAGTCGCCTGCTCGTGGAGCGCCTTCCAGTCGCCGTCGTTCTCCGAGGCGATCGGCACGAAGGATGAACCCGAAGCCCCCTCCGCATCCCGCACCATGAACATCACCTGCCCCGGACTGCCTCCGAACCTGCGTTCCGCCCGCCGGACCAGCTCCTCGGCCTCGGCTTCGCTGTCCACCCCCGCATCGAGGGTCATCACCCCCGACAGCTGGAAGGAGTTGTCCAGCCGGCTGATGTTCCAGCGGTCGGTCTTGTAGGCGATCGCCGAGACGTTCAGCCCCGCGATGTAGGGCGGCACCCCGTAGTTCTCGAACAGCGGCTCGTAATCCTTGTAGTGGATCACCGACCGCAGCGTTCCGTCCGCCGCCTCCCCGAAGTCGGGCCACAGCGGCAGACGCACCGCCTCCGAAGCCCGGTAGTGCGCCCAGTCGTGGTGCAGCAGCACGTGCCGGCGGTCCTTCGCCACCCGGCAACGCGAGGCGTCCTGGTGGAACAGCGAGAGGAATCCGCCCCGCCCGTCGGTCACCACCTCCGCAAAGGCGTTCCCGAACAGCGCCTTGTCGAAGGCCAGCTTGTTCAGCAACTGCCGCAGCGACTCCCCCGTCCCGTTCACACACCCGGCCAACTCGCCCAGCTCCGGCACCCCGGGGTCGAACGCAAACCCCTTGCCCGAAATGTAGTCGGCCTTGTCGTTTATGATCCTCCGGTGGGTCGCCGAACGGCGCGACAGGAGCGCCAGCGCACACGGGAAAAGATTGTCGTCCCCCCAGCGCCAGAAATCGTCCGACCCTCCGGTCACGCGCCCCAACACGATGAACGGATCGCGCCTCCCTTCCGTCACGAACATCCTCACCGGCCTCTCCGCCGCCCGTCCCGGCCTCTCCGTCCCGCAGTCCCGCCCCCGGCTCCCGCCGCCGGGCAGACCGCATCCTTCTCTTCTCTCTTCCATATCCGAACCCGTAAAAACAAGGAGCGCGCCCGCCCGCGGCACGGTCCCGCCGCCCCGCCGCAGACACGCCCCCCGGCCCCTACGCCGTCACCTTCTGCACCTCTCCGTTCACATACTCGACCGACACCTGCACCCGGACGATCCCCTCTCCGGCGACCGTTCCCGTATAGATGCCGTCCGATTCCGTCAGCGCCACGGGCTCCCCCGCCGGGTTCCCTTCCGCGTCCAGCCCCGCGGCCTTCACGCCGGCCACCAGCGAGCGGCCGGAGAGAAGTTCCACGGAGAGCTCTCCGCCCGTTGCGGTCACGCCCTTCGTGTCGCACGCCAGCTCGGCGCTCCCGAAGGCGAACGCCACCAGCTCCGGCAGCAGGTAGTCGCACCCGGCCATGAAGACGGCCCTCTGCCGGTTCTCCATCAGGTCGGGGTTGTACCACATCCGCACCTCCGTGCCGGGGAAGTCCGACGTGTTGACCGCCAGCGCCAGATTCCTGCGGTCGGTCAGCAGCGCGAACGACCGCGACATCTCCTTCTGCCGCTCCAGATACCCCGACAGCTGCACGTCCACCACCGGAATGCCCCGGAACATCAGCCCCTCCCGACCCTGCTGCCGGGCCAGGAAAGCCGACTCCAGCGGCATGTCGTCCAGCGCCTCCTCGTATCCCGCATAGACGTCCGACGTGACGAGGAACACCAGGTTCCCCTCCGGGCGGACCGCCCTCAGCGCCCGGGGAGCATCGTTCCACAGCTGCCGGAGCACCAGCTCCGCCCAGCCCGAATTCTCGCTCTCCGGCATCCGGAACCCGGGCACCGCCTCCTCCCCGTCGCCCAGGTCGGCCGCGATCTGCTTCAGGAACCCGTCGAACGTGTCGAGTTCCCCGTCCCGCTGCGTGTCCCCGAGCCACATGGTCGCCCGGATGCTCTCGGCGATCGCCTCCCGGAAGAGCTTCGTCTCGGCCGCCTCCAGCTCCGTGCCCGAGAGGTCGTCGAGGTTCACCTCCGACCGGTTGGTGATCAGCTCGTACACCATGTTGAAATAGTCCTCCGCCGAATAGCCCGCCTCGGCCTTCACCTTCGCCAGCCGTATCGTCTTCTGGAACTTCGAGGCCGGCTTCCCGCCGTTCCACCCGGCTGCGGTGTATTTCTGGAGGATGTCGCCCTCCCGTTTCCAGAAGTGGAGCACCGTGGGTACGGGCATGTTGTACATCACCCGTATCCCGAGCTTCTCCGCATCGGGGCCGCTCAGCATCGGCCTGAAAAAAATCGTCTCGAGCTCCTGTCCCGCGTAGCTCTTCGCCTGTTCTATCCTACTCATCGTCTTTCTCTTTTTTTACCGGACTTTCCGTCCTCCGTTCTACCTGAAACCTTTCGCATCCTGCTCGTACGCCTCCTCGTTGGCCGCCCGCCGGAACTCGTGCACCGAGGGGTCCTCCCTCGGGCGGGTGCACGAAGCCCCCGCCCGCAGCCGCGCGTTCTGCACCTCGAGCTCCCCGATCCGGTCCCGCAGCCGCGCCAGCTCCTCCCGGTGCTCCGCCTCAGCCCGATCCCGCTCCCCGGCCAGACGGCCGATCACCCGGTCCCGCTCCGCGAGCTCCTCTCCGATCCGGCGCATTCCGCTCTCGTCCAACACCTTTTCCTTCCCGGCCTGCCACCCGAGCAGCTCCAGCAGCGCCGTCCATGTCCTCCTGCCGTTCGCCTCCCCGCCCGGCCGCTTCCCGTTCCGTTCCGCACCCGGAAGCTCCGGCAGCCCCAGCTCGGCGACCGCCCGCGCCGCATCGTTCCGCAGCGGCTCCCCCGCCACGATCCGGTCCGCCAGCCCGGCCTCCACCGCCTCCTGCGGCGAGAGCCACCGGCCGTTCCCTCCGTTCTCGCCCATCAGTTCCTCGAACCGCTCCGCCTCCCGGCCCGAACGCCGGGCGTAGAGCTCCGCGATCCTGCGGTCGGTCTGTCTGAGCAGTTCCACCGCCTCTCCCAGCGCCCGGGCATTCCCCTCCCGGCACGACACCGAATCGTGGATCAGATAGAGCGCATTCGACGAAATCTCCCGCCGTCCCGGCGAAGCCGCCTGCGCGATGATCGTCGCCGCCGAAGCCACATACCCGAAACAGCGCGTGGTCACCTCGGCCTCCAGCCCCGCCAGCGCATCGTGGATCAGCAGCGCGTCGTTCACGTCGCCCCCCGTCGACCGTATATTCACCTCCACCTTCGGGGCCCGGATCGCCCGCACCGCCTCCAGCTGTTTCCGGAAGGCCCCGTAGGTCGCCACCCGGTCCTCTCCCCGGCCGGGCTGGGCCTTCTCCGGCACGCCGATCACGCCTTCCACGTCGATCCGCACCACGCCCGCGTCCCGGTTCTCGATTTTCAACTCTCCCATCGTCATCCTTTCGTTTGTTGATCCGCAGGGCGAATATAGCGCTCCGCCGCCCGCAGACGTTTCCACATTTTCCGTCCTACTCCCAGTTCACGTCCCGGTAGTAGTAGACACACTTGCGCACATACTCGTAGGAGCAGGCGAAACGCTCCGCCGCCTCCCACATCGCATCCGTCTTGCCCGCACCCCGCTCCGTCCGTTCCCTCACGTACTCCCTCACGGCGAGTATCCGGCACCGCGAGAAGTCCACGACCCCCATCCGGATCAGCTTCCGCGCCACCTCCCGCGCGGAGAGCTCCCCGCAGCGGCTTTCGATCATTCCGACCAACTGGTTCTCATACGTCGTCATACCACCCTGCATTTTTTTCGTTTCACATCGTCCTCCTCACACCTCCCGCACGAACACGCACCGCGTCGGCCCGCCGCCGGGCACATACCCGTCCACGCTCTCCAGCCGGAACAGCCCGCTCTCCCCGCCGATCCCCAGCCGGAACAGCGCCCTGAAATCGCGCATCAGCCGGTCGGGCACCAGCAGCGCCTCCACGTCCTGCGGCTCCAGCCTCAGCCACACGGTCACCCGGCGGCCCCGGTCGCACCGCCGGAAATCGAAGTCGTAGAAGCGGTGCAGCCCCTCCGCCCCGTCCCGGTCCTCGAACAGCAGCGACACCGCCTCCCGGCCCTCCTCCGCCGTCCGGTGGAACGCCACCTCCGGATACCCGCGCCCCTGGCCGGGCCACCCCCAGAGCTGTCCCTGCGGCAGTTCCCTCATACCGAGGTAACACACGAACTTGGCCGGGAAGTTCACGCTGCCCTCCGCCTTCCGCGCGGCCCGGTCGCCCGTCTGGAGAATCCCCGCGCCGGGAGCCTCCGCATAGACCCCGTCGGCCACGACGGAGGCCGTCGCCATCGGATTGCGCTCGATCCCCTCGCCACGCAGGGCGAACCGGTTGCGGATCTCCGCGCTCCACGACCCCAGCACCTCGCCGTGCTCCGTGTTCCACTGTGCCACGGCTCCGTCGCCCTCCTGGTAGCAGTAGGTCGTCACCCGGTGACGCTCCTCCCCCATCTCCGCGATCTCCACGCCCCGGCCGCGGTCCACCTTCCCGCTCCAGTCCACCACCACATCCTTCCGGTAGAAGTCCCGCCCGGGCTCGATATACACCGTCCGCGTCCGGTTGTCCGTGTAGAAACGGAGGTTGAACAGGTGCTGCACCGCCTCGATCACCCGTATCTGCCGCACGCGGTGCTCGGCCACGATGTCGAACGTCACCGTGCTCCCCTCCCCGGGATGCGCCGTGAACCGGGGCCTGAGGCGCGTATGCCGGCTCAGCGTCATCTTCATCCCCGGCTCCGGGCCCGCGAAGACGATCCGGTCGAAATACTTCGGCTGCGAGGGAAGCAGCCGCTCCGGCCCGCTACACACCGTCAGTTCGATCTCCGTCCGGCCCCGCTCCGCCACGTGACCGTCGTAGAGGGCCCAGTCGCCCCCGTAGGGCACGAACGCCCCCTCCTCCTCCACCCACAGCACGGGATTCGACAGCCTCTCGTCCGTGTAGGTGCCCACCGCACAGCTCCGCGCCGCGAACTCGGCCGCCACCTCCCGCCGGAGCGTCCCCGCTTCCGGATCGCCCACGTCGTGCGTCAGCCGGAAGCGCTGCCCCTCCGCATAGCCGAACACCACCAGCAGGTAACCGAACCCCGCCGCATACTCCTCTCTCCGGTCCGCATTCCGGTTGGCGATCCGGAAGCGCCGGAACTCCTCTCCCGGGAGCTTCACCCGGTCGATTCCTGCCAGCTCCTCCCGCGAGGCGATCCACGTGTCGGTCGTGTAGCGGAGACGGTACTCGAACCCCAGCACCGCCTCCTGCGGCGGACGGAACAGGGCCGTCCCTCCCTCGCAGCTGAAACAGCCGCCCGTGTCGAACACCCCGTCGACCGTCGCGCCCTCCGACTCCTCCTGCGGATCGGCCGTCTCCACCAGCGCCCCCAGCGAGTAGGCCGAAGCCGCCTGCCCCGCATAGACATACCCGAACCGGTCCGTCTCCGCCTCCGCGTCCCGGAAGCGCCCGGCCAGGAAATCCATCCGTCCGCGCAGCAGCCCCACGTCGTGCACGATATAGTTTCCGCTCAGGTAGAGCGAATCGAACAGGGGGCTCCCGAAAAAGTCGGAGACGATCCGGTATCCCGCCTCGGCCATCATCCGCTCCAGCAGCGACCTCACGTGCAGAAAGGGGTGGTAGTCCTCCACCGTCAGCATCCTCACCGGCTCCACCAGACTTCCCTCCGGATTCTCCGTCATCGACTCCCGCCGCTGCACGGGGAGGAAACGCACGGGCTGCCCCCACGTCCAGCTCGCCGCGATCGTCTCCCCGCCGAGCACCTCCCGAAAGCCGATGCCCAGCTCCCGGAGCATCCGCTCCGCCGCCTGCACGGCCCAGCGCTTGCCGGGTCCCACGATCTCGAAACGGTACCACACCCCGCCCGGGCCCCGCTCCACCCCGCACAGCCGGAGCGCCCCCTCGACCAGCCGGCAGCCGTCCTCCTCGATCCGGGCCTCGTGCACCTGCTGGTTGAAGAACACCCCGCCCGCGATCTCCTCCGCGTCGCCCACGATCTCCCGGTTCCTGCGTGTCGCGGGCGCCTTCACCCGCTGGCGGAACCCCTCCCGGCCGCCCTCGTCGAGCCTCGTCAACCACTCCTCCGACAGCGACACCGACACCGGCTCGCTCAGATCCATATCGGCCTCCCGGCCGTCGATGAAAAACCTTACCATACCTTGTTCTCCTCTCAAAATCCGATCTCTTCCTGCGCCGTCACCTCCAGCTCCAGCCGGCACAGCGCCCCCTCCTGCCGGAGCACCGCCCGCCCGGCCGACACGTCCACGGGAACGATCCGCACCCCGCCTTCCCCGGCCGTCCCGCCGCCCCAGTCCTCCGGCGCCGCCGGGCACTGCCCCGTTCCGAGGAGCATCCACACCCGCCGGGCACCCGCCAGCGACGCGAGCCACCGCATCCCCTCCGGCGTCTGGCAGCGGGAGACCAGCGTCATCGACCGCACCGCCCGGCTCGAGGTCACCTGCACGCCCGCCGCCGTCGCGGCCCGCTCCTTTCCGATCCGCAGCTCCTCCCGCACACACCCGGCAAACGTATAGTAATCCATCCCGCCGAACTCGTTCACCCAGCCGAGCCGCACCCCTTCCGGCCGGCGCCTTTCCAGCCGGTACCGGCGCACCACGGCCATCCCGTCCGTCCCGGCACCCTCTTCCGTCTCCGCGCCCTCCGCCATCTCCACGTCCAGCCACGCGAACTCCTCCATCTTCCGGCCCGCGGCCGCCGCCCGTGCCGCCACGTCGTCCCGGTTCACCGCCAGCAGGACCGCCGCCCCGCCGTCCGTCCGGCTCCCCGCCTCCAGCACGCAGTCGTCCACCCCCTTCCCGCGCAGCCTCAGCCGGGCGGCGACACGTTCCGCCCCCTTCCGCCACACGCACTCGTCCCATTCGCCCGGAGCCAGCCTCCGCACCCGGGGCCCGCCCGAGAGCAGTCCGCCCGCCCCGGCGTCCCGCGTCCCGGCCAGCAGCGGACACCATTCGGAAACGGCCTCTCCGACCCGTATCCGCACCCACACCGCATACCCCGTACACTCCGCCCAGCCCGTCTGCGCCCGGTAACGGGGTTCCGCCGCAAAAAGCCCCCTCACGTACCCCGCCACATCGACCCGGTACTCCGTCTCCCCGTACAACACCTTCACGCCCAGCACCGACCCTTCGTCCGTATCCGTCCGGCCCGAAACCTCCACCTCCGTGGCCTCGTCCGCCGCACAGCCCGACACCCGGTACACCACCCCCCGGCCGACACCTCCGCCGGCCGCAGGCACTTCCGTTATCTCCGCCATCTTCCCTGCTCCTTTATTCTCCGCAGTCGTCCGCCCGGAAAAAGAGCGACACCCGGAAACTCACCTTCAACGACACTTCGCCCGCCGCCGTCATCGGACACTCACCCGGTCCGCACTCCGCCGCCCAGACCCGCACGACCCCGGCCGTCCGGGCCAACCGGCGGCAGATCGCCAGCGCATCCCGCTCCAGCCGGTTCCACACCCGCTCCCGACCCCGGCCGTCCACACCGGCCCCGGCCGCCATCAACACCATCTCCACCCGGTAGAGGGCCTCGCCCTCGTCCCCCGTCGCCGCCTCCGTCAGCCGGGGCGGCATCAGCCACACCGCCGGAAAACGGCACACCGTCCCCCCGCACCGGTACCCGAACCCCGAGTAAAAGGCATACCCCGCCTCTCCGGCCGCCCTCTCCAGGCCGGCCGTCAAAATTTTCCGCATATCTCCGAATTGTTTTACGGGAGCACACGCTCCCCGTCCTCTCTTTCCGGGCCCGTTCCGGTACCCCTCCCGTCCGACTCCGGTCGCGTCCCAACCGCTCTCCGGCCAGACCTCCCTCCCGGACCCGGTTCCGGCACCCCACCCACTCTCTCCGGGCTCGGTTCCGATACCTCTTTCCGCCCGGCTCCGGCCGCTTCCCGCAATCCGGCTTCCCTGGCCGACGCCCCGGGACCCGGAACGTGTCGATAACTTTGTCGATTTCCTGTCGATAACCCGTCGGCAACCGGTCAACAACTACCCCGAAAGCGTCCGCTCCCTGTCAATAACTCCGTTCCTCCAGCACCCGGATCAGGTCCTTCAACTCCCGCTCCACTCCGGCGGCACACCCCTCCGACATCTTCCGCCGCACCCGCTCCCGGCACAGCTCCCCGAGCCCGGCCAGCGCCTCCCGCAGCAGCCCGAGCACCCGCTCCCGCCGCTGCTCCAGCTCCGCACAGCGCAGACTGTCAACCTTTTCGCCCGAAACGGCCCTCCTCTCCGGAGACGCGCCGCCCCCTGCGGGGAAACCCGCCCGGGTCCCCGCCGCTTCTCTGACACTACCTCGCATTCGTTCTCTCTTTTTTGAATGACACAAACGACACCGTCCCGGCGCACGCCTCCGGCACTTATCGACAGTGCCGGGCACACGAAACCCCACCCCGAAGGTCTATCCGAATGGTCGACTGCTCCCGGTCCGGCGGCTCTTCCCCTTTCCGCCTTCTTCCCGGGCAACGGATACCGGAACCCGGGGCCCGCGTCCGGGCCCCACCCCCCGCGGCGGTCGACCGCGGGAGCCGGGACAAATATAATACGGCCGCACCCCCCTTGTCAAGAGGTGCGGCCGAAAAATCGGAGATTGTATAATATTTCACCCGCGCGGATCGCGCCGGCACACTATCGTTCAGCCACTTACCCGGACAGCCCCGCATCCGGAAAACCGTGCCGGACAGCCGCCCGGCGCTCCGTTCCTCCCTTCCCGGGCAGATTTCCCGGACCTCCGTCCCCGGTCTCCTCCCCCGGCCGGACAAAGCGGGGAAAAGGGTCCCGCGCCAACGTTCCCGAGTCCCGCTCCGGCGTTCCGTCCGCGCCACGGACCCGGCGAAACCGCCCGCCCCCGGCTCCTCACGCCTCCGCGCCGAAGAGTTCGGGCTCGTAGGAAGAGCGGTTGAACGAAAGCCGGTGATAGGGCGTCAGCCCCAGCCGTGCCACGGCCATGCGGTGTTCCCGCGTCGGGTAGCCCATGTTCCGCTCCCAGCCGTAACCGGGATACTCGGCGGCGATCCGCTCCATGAACTCGTCGCGGTGGGTTTTGGCCAGCACCGACGCCGCCGCGATATCGGCATAGGTCGCGTCGCCCTTCACCACGCACCGGTAGGGAATGTCGAGCGTCGTACGGAAACGGTTTCCGTCGATCAGCAGCAGCCCCGGGCGGACGGACAGCCGCTCCACGGCCTGCGTCATCCCCTCCATCGAGGCGTTCAGGATGTTGATCCGGTCGATCCGCTCCGCATCCACGGCCGCCACGGCCCACGCCACGGCCTCCCGCTCGATCACCTCCCGCATCCGGTCGCGCTGGCGGCGGGTCATCTGTTTCGAGTCGTTGAGCGCCGGATCGGCGAAGTCCGGAGGCAGGATCACCGCCGCCGCGAACACCGGCCCGGCCAGACATCCCCGGCCCGCCTCGTCGCACCCGGCCTCGGGCACCTCCCGCTGGTAGCAGAGCGTCAGCATCGTCCTCCGGACTATTCGATTCCCACCGAGGTGAAGAAGTCGTGGATGCGGTCGGCCTGCGCGGTCTGGTTGTTGGTCTTGGCCAGATTGTAGAGCTCTCCCAGCAGCGCCATCTTCTCCTGCAGCGCCTGCGACACCATGTCGGCCTTCGGCCCGGTGAACTGCATGTAGTAGCGGACGTACTCCTCCAGGTTGGCCGCGTAATCCTCCAGTATGGCGTTCGCCTTGTCGGCGGCCCCGGCCATGTAGTAGGCCTCGATCACGGGCATCGTCAGCACGTAGGAGTGGCGGATCTGCGAGAAGGGCATCTCCTCCACGCCCCGGTCGAGCACCTCCACCGCCCGCAGCGTGTCGCCCCGCTGCACGAGCGCCTTGGCCAGCCGCGCGAAGGCGTTGCGCGTCTGCGCCGCGTTGAAGTTGGTCTGCACGAAGAAGTCGGCGTTCACCCTCGGGTCCTTCACGTTTCCGTAGCGGAACGTGTTCATCAGCTTGTCGTAGAGGTAGTCGGGATCGACGCGCCCGATCTCCAGCGAACTCCTCACGGGCGTCCGGATCGGCACCAGCCGGTAGGCGTAGCCGTCGAACTGGAGGTAGTCCCTCAGCCCCAGCGGCGCCACCGTATAGGTCTGCGTGAAGTAGAGCGGACGCTTCCAGTCGAAATTGGCCAGCAGGTCCACCAGCATCATCTCGCCCTTGTCCAGGTTGCTCTTCGATATGTTGATATAGACCGTGTCCTCGATCAGATGGGCCTCTTCCGGCCGCACGATCCCGCTGGCCAGCACGTTCTCCTTGTTGACCGGGATGGCCAGCCGCTTGGCCGGCAGGTAGTCCACCGACTTGCTGCCCAGCTTGGCCTGCGTCCGCGGGTCGTCGCTCTTGAGGAAGTCGAGCGCCTGCCGGATGTCCACCGGCCGGTCGAAGAGATCCTGCACGAAGATGAAGTCGTTGCGGTTCACATACTTGCTGCGCGGCAGCGAGAAAGGCACCGGCTCCGACTCGTTGGCCTTGATCTTCATCTCGTCGATGTACCAGTCGGCCCCCAGGTAGCTCATGTTCATCACGCGGATGTCGGGCCGCACCCCCTCCACCTCCTGGTTGTACCACAGGGGGAAGGTGTCGTTGTCGCCGTAGTTCATGACGATGGCGTTCGGCAGCGCCGACTGCAGGTAGTTGTAGCCGATGTCGCGCGCCACGTAGCGGTGCGAACGGTCGTGGTCGTCCCAGTTCTGCGCGGCCAGGATGACCGGCACGCAGGCGCAGACCGCCGTCGCCCCCACAGCCGCCGCGACGCCCCGCCGCTTCAGCAGGCGCCCCAGCAGGTCGGAGACGGCCATCACCCCGAACCCGATCCACATGCAGTAGGCGTAGAACGATCCGGCGTAGACGTAGTCCCGCTCTCGGGGCTCGGCCGGAGCCGAGTTGAAGTAGAGCACCAGCGCGACGCCCATCATGAAGAAGAGCCACATCACCACCACGAAGTTGCGCTTGTCGCGGTTGAGCTGGTAGATCAGCCCCACCAGCCCCAGCAGGAAGGGCAGGAAATAGTAGGTGTTGCGCCCCTTGTTGGAGGCCATCTCCGAAGGCAGGTTGTCCTGCGGCCCCAGGTAGAGCTCGTCGATGGCCTTGATCCCGGAGAGCCAGTTGCCGTCCGTGATCTCGCCCGTGGACTGCACGTCGCTCTGCCGGCCCACGAAATTCCAGAGGAAATAGCGCCAGTACATGAAGTTGAGCTGGTAGGCGAAGAAATAGCGCAGGTTCTCGCCGAAGGTCGGCACCGTGATCGCCTCGCCGTTGTAGCGCACCTTGCGCCCCTTCACGTCGCCCCAGGTCTCGTAGTCCTTGATGTGCGACTCCTTGTTGGAGTACATCCGGGGGAAGAAGAACTCGAATTCCGGGGGATACTCGTATCCGGTCACCATGCTGCCCTCCTTGTATTTCCCGTCGTCGCCCATGTAGTAGAAGGTCTTCTCCTTCACCCCGATCGCGGGCGAGGAGTAGTAGGGACCCTTGAGCAGCGGACGGTCGCCGTACTGCTCGCGGTTCAGCAGCGAGAGCAGCGCGTAGGGGTTGTTCGGATTGTTGCTGTTCATCGGGGGATTGGCCGCCGCCCGGATGATGACCGAGGCGTAGGAGGCGTATCCGAGCAGGATCACCGTTCCGCACAGCACCACCATGTTGGCCAGCGCCTTCCCCCGCCGGTGGGTGTACCAGATGCCCCAGCCCGCCAGCGCGAAGACGGCCAGCGCGAAGAAGACGATGCCGCTGTTGACCGGCAGCCCCAGCCCGTTGACGAACACGCGGTCGAACCAGGCGCCCACGGCCACCGACCACGAGATGATCGGCACGTAGATCACCATGAGGATGGCGCCCGACGCCGCCAGCGCCTTCACCACGCCCCAGCGGGTCACCTTCGGGTATTTCCGGAAATAGTAGATGAACACCAGCGCGGGGATCGTCAGCAGGTTCAGGATGTGGATGCCGATCGAAAGGCCCATCAGGTAGGCGATCAGCACCAGCCAGCGGTTGGCGTGGGGCTCGTCGGCCACGTTCTCCCAGCGGAGCATGGCCCACACCACCATCGCCGTGAAGAGCGACGAGAGCGCGTAGACCTCGCCCTCGACCGCCGAGAACCAGAACGTGTCGGTGAACGTGTAGGCCAGCGAGCCGATGAGCCCGGCCCCGATCACCGTCCACACCTCCCCGCGGGAGAGCTCCTCCTCGCCCCGGCCGTAGATGCGGCGGGCCAGGTGGGTGATCGTCCAGAACAGGAAGAGGATCGTGAAGGCGCTGGCCAGCGCCGACATCGTGTTGACCATCGCGGCCACCGACTCCGCATCCGGGGCGAAGATCGTGAAGAAGCGCGAGATCATCATGAAGAGGGGCGCTCCGGGCGGGTGGCCCACTTCGAGCTTGTAAGAGGTGGCGATAAACTCCGCACAGTCCCACAGACTGGCCGTCGGCTCCATCGTCATCAGATATACGGCGGCCGAAATCGCAAAGGCCAGCCACCCGAAGGCGAGGTTACACTTCCTGAAATAATTCATCCGTCGATTCGGTTTTCAATGCCCTGCGGGGGCATTCGTTCGGTTTAAAACACTGTTTCACAACACGCCGGGCACGCGGAACACCCTTCGCCGGCCTCCGCCCCGCCCGCGGGAAGAGGAGCGCCGGGCCCCTTTCCCGTTGCAAAATTAAAAAAATAACGGCGCAAACCTCCATTTTATTCCGTAGTTATTGGGAAAGTTGCTAATTTTACACCCTATATTTGTACGATCCGCGCCCGCCCGGAGCTCCCGGCCCGGACCCGCGCCCATAAACACACCACACGATGATGGACTCGAAACTGACCCTGTACAATACGCTCACCCGCACCAAAGAGGTGTTCGCGCCCCTCGATCCGCCCCGCGTGGGCATGTACGTCTGCGGCCCCACGGTCTACGGCGACCCGCACCTGGGCCACGCCCGGCCGGCCGTCACCTTCGACCTGCTCTTCCGCTACCTCACCTTCCGGGGCTACAAGGTGCGCTACGTGCGCAACGTCACCGACGTCGGCCACCTGGAGAACGACGCCGACCAGGGCGAGGACAAGATCGCCAAAAAGGCCCGCCTCGAACAGCTCGAACCGATGGAGGTGGCCCACTACTACACCGAGCGCTACCACCGGGCCATGGACGCCCTGGGCGTGCTCACCCCCTCGATCGAACCCCGCGCCTCGGGCCACATCATCGAACAGATCGGGCTGGTGAAGCGGATTCTGGAGGCGGGCTTCGCCTACGAAAGCAACGGTTCGGTCTACTTCGACGTGGAGGCCTACGACCGGCAGCACCGCTACGGGCGTCTCTCGGGCCGCGTGCTCGACGAGATGATCGCCAACACCCGCGCCCTCGACGGGCAGGACGACAAGCGCTCCCCCTACGACTTCGCCCTCTGGAAGAAGGCCTCGCCGGAGCACATCATGCGCTGGCCCTCGCCCTGGAGCGACGGGTTCCCCGGCTGGCACCTCGAGTGTTCGGCCATGAGCGCCAAGTACCTCGGCGAACGGTTCGACATCCACGGCGGGGGCATGGACCTCATGTTCCCCCACCACGAATGCGAGATCGCCCAGAGCGTGGCCGCCTGCGGCCACGACTCGGCCCGCTACTGGGTGCACAACAACATGATCACGATCAACGGCCAGAAGATGGGCAAGTCGCTGGGCAACTTCATCACCCTCGAGGAGCTCTTCACCGGCAGCCACCGGCTGCTCGCCCAGGCCTATTCGCCCATGACCATCCGCTTCTTCGTCCTCCAGGCCCACTACCGCAGCACGCTCGACTTCTCGAACGAGGCCCTTCAGGCCGCCGAGAAGGGGCTCGACCGGCTGATGAAGGGCGTGGAGACCCTGGGCAAGATCGTCCCCTCGGCCGTCTCCACGGTGGAGGTCTCCGACCTGGAGAACCGCTTCCGCGAGGCGATGGACGACGACCTGAACTCCCCGATGGTCATCTCGGCCCTCTTCGACTGGGTGCGGCAGATCAACCAGCTGCGCGACGGCCAGCAGACGATCACGGCCCCCGACCTCGACCGCCTGCGCACCCTCGTGCACACCATCGTCTCCGACGTGCTGGGCCTGCGCGACGAGAAGGGCGGCGAGGGCCGCGACCTGGTCGCCCCGCTGGTGGAGATGCTTCTCGACATACGCACGGAGGCCAAGGCGGCCCGCGACTGGGCCACCTCCGACCGCATCCGCGACCGGCTGACCGAAATCGGTATCCGGGTCAAGGACCGGAAAGACGGCTGCGACTGGGAAATCGAATGATCCCGTGCAACGTTTCGCACCGGAAATGCATCTGATTAAAATATATCATAAAAAATATGAATCGACCCATGAAAACACTGAACCTGCTGAAACGAATCGCCCTGCTGTCGCTGGCGGGAGCCGCGCTGGCCGGCTGTAACGAGGACGTCGAGACGACGTTCTCGATCTACTCCCAGGGAGGCGTCTACATCCTCCAGACGAACTCCGGGACGGGCGAAGGGCTGGAGAAGAGCTTCGCACCCTACATCGGCCTCGGAGCCGCCTACGGCACCTTCGCCGACGTGACGATCACCCACAACGGCATGCCCGTCTACGGACGGATGCTCGGTCCCTACTTCTACGAGACCGACGCCTACTCCTCGGAGCACACCCTCTCGGCCGTCAACGGCACCTACGCCATCACGGCCGTCGGCACGCGCGAAGACGGAACCCAGCAGACCGCCACGGGCAGCGTGACCTTCAGCATGGAAGAGGACGACGCCCTGGGCGAACTCAAGGTCAAGGAGTTCTCCTTCGACGGAAGCCGGGTGAAGGGCCTCCTGGGAGAAGGTGGACAACGCCACGGCCGCCGGTATCATCATTTCCGTGCGCGAAACCCCTCCGGGCTACACCGAGGGCTTCTACCGGCTGGGCTACAACATGACCTACCTCCAGAACGACTATATCTCGACGAACGAATGTTCGGTCCATCTCGACCTGAGCGCCTACCCCGAGGGACAGGAGTTCGAAATCAAGGTGGCCGCCCTCAATTCGGTCTACGGCAAGGGCTCCATCCTGCTGGAGGGTCCCACCAAAACGATCGTCAAGGGTACCAACCACTTCATCGAAGACCCGGAGGAGTAGCCTCCTCTCCCCGGCCGGCGGCCGACCGGACCCTTCGGGACGGCTTCTCCGACCGGGCGGGCCTGCGGCACTCCGCCGGAGCCCGGACACGGAACACGGCCCCTGCGGGAGCAGACGCTCTCCGCGCGGCACGTCCGGCACCACACGGGGCTTGTCCGACAGTCCGGCCGTAACGATCTCACCCCCACCGGAAAAATTCCGGTGGGGGTGATTGTTTTCCGGGACAGCGCTTCCCCCGCGCCGTGGCAGTGAGAGCGGGACAAGACCGAATTTACCGGTCCGAACAGAATTAAACTGCCTTCCTTCCATACAGATCCGGAATTTTCGTCTATTTTACATATATATTCACGATTTTTGCCTACTTTTACGATTATGACACTCGCCGGCACCTCCCGCATCCGATTCCGGGCATTGGGCGGCAAACATAATTTTCTCATCATGAAGACGGAATACTATGATCTAAACGGCAAAAAATTGTGCATCCCCGTCCCGGAAAGTTATAGCGACTGTATAACTTTAATCAAAAGCGACAGATTCAGACTAACCGGCAAAACGGAATCGTCATTCCCGATCATCCTGCGGAACCTCAGACCATTCGGCCATCACACGCGCTGGCTTTTCTGGCTGCGCCTCTCCTCGTACAAAGGCGTTTTCCACCCCTTCTGCCGCTTCATGTACGGGATAACCAGCAGAAAGGCACAGGTACAGATACCGCCATTTTCCAAAATCGGATACGGTCTCTATACCGGTCACGGCATCTGCATCATCATCAACGAAGGAACTGTCATCGGCAACAATGTAAACATATCGCAACTCTTAAACATAGGGACCAATCACTGCACGCCGGCAATCATAGGGGACAATGTCTATATCGCCCCGCATGTCAGTATCGTGGAAGATGTAAAGATCGGAAGCAACTCTTCGGTCGGCGCCGGGGCGGTGGTCACCAAAGACGTACCGGAGAATGCCACCGTCGCAGGAGTCCCGGCCCGGGTTCTCAATTACAATCACCCCGGGCGATACATTGGCCGGAGATACCCATGCGAATGACGCGGAACAGCGGCGCCATTCCGCGCGTTTCAGCCTGCAATTCTCCATTCGGGAAAAATCCGGGAAAAATTTCCGGAAAATGACGGGGGCGATCCCGGGAAGCTATCCCACGAGCCCCTCCTGCCGGAAACTGAAATGATCCCCGTCCGTTATGACGAGGTGGTCCAGCACGCTGATGTCGAACAGCGAGGCGGCCGCCACCAGTTTGTCGGTCAGCATGCGGTCCTCCTCGCTGGGGCGGGCCACTCCCGACGGATGGTTATGGACCAGGATCAGCGACGAGGCCAGCAGTTCCACGGCCCGTTTCACCACGATCTTGTAGTCCACCACCGTACCCGCCACGCCGCCCTGGCTGACGCGCACCCGGTCGAGCACCCGGTTTCCGGCCGTCAGGTAGAGCACCCAGAACTCCTCGTGGCTGAGACCCGTCACCAGCGGACGGAACATCCGCACCACATCCTGCGTGCCCTCGATCCGGCTCACCTCCGACACCCCTTCGAACCGCAGACGGCGGCCCAACTCCAGCGCTGCCAGCAACATCGCGGCCCGCGTCGCACCCAGTCCGCAGCTGCTGCGCAGCTCCCGGAACGAAAGGCCCGCCAGGCGCGTGAGCGATCCGTCCACCCCGGCGAGCAGCCGCCGCGCGGTGTCGATCGCCGGTTCGGTCTTGATCCGCTCCCGGATCACGATGCTCACCAGTTCCGCGTCGCTCAGGCGTCCCGCCCCGCGCGTCACCAGCCTTTCACGCACCGCCCGGTCCTCCTCGCTTTCAGCCACGGGGCACCTCCTTTCCCTCCGGCTCTCCGGACCCGGAACCGGCCGGGGCCGTCTTCTTCCGCCGCCGGCGTCTGCGTCCGGCACTCCGGCCCGCACCTTCCGGCGCTCCGGCCGGCACCCCGCCGGACCCCTCTCCCGCGGCGGAGTTCTCCGTCCGCACCCCGGCTGCCGGCTCTCCCGGGAGCGGTTCGTCCAGCGAATCGTCCAGAAGCTCCAGCAGGTGATAGCCCGTCTCGTCCGAAAGGGCCTGCGACACCGCATAGGCGGCATGCTGTTCGGCCTCCTTCTTCGAGGAGCCGTTGCCGTAGCCCATCTCCACGCCGTCGATCAGCACCCTCGACCGGAACTCGGGCGACTGGGCCGTGGATTCGGGCGTATGGGCCGTGTCGAAGACGATCTCCCGCCGGCTCTTCTGGCACCACTCGATCAGACGGCTCTTGAAGTCGCTCTCGGTGCGGGTGATCGTCTGCAGGTTGATATTCTCCTTCAGGATACGGTTGATGAGCAGGCGGTTCACGAAATCGAACCCCTTGTCGAGGTAGATGGCTCCGATCATCGCCTCCAGCGCATCGCCGAAGAGGTGTTTCTGCACGTAGACACCGCCCTGCTGCATGATGATATGCTGCGAGAGGCCGATGCGTATGCTGATCTGGTTGAGCGTGGCGCGGCTGACGATCTTCGACCGCATCTGGGTGAGGAAACCCTCGTCGCGCCCCGGGAACTCGATGAACAGGTAGTCCGAGACGACCGCCTCCAGCACGGCGTCGCCCAGAAACTCGAGCCGCTCGTTGTTGAGCGGCACCCCGTCCTCCGTAAGCAAAGAAGCTGACCTGTGAATCAAGGCCAGCTTGTAGAGTTCTATGTTGTCCGGAGAGATTCCGAATACCGTATCCACGATTTTATAATACTCCCTGTCGCGGCCGAAACGCTTTCTCAGCGGACGTAACAGGAATCCGAACACGGCCCGAACGGTTGATTCGATCAGATTTTACCGAAGATCACCGTCGAGTTGTGCCCGCCGAAGCCGAACGTGTTGCTCATGGCGTATTTCACGTCGCGCTCCTGCGCCTGGCCGAGGGTCAGGTTCAGCTTGTGGTCGATCACCGGATCGAGCTCCTCGACGTTGATCGTGGGAGCCACCACGCCGCGGTCGAGCGTCATGATGCAGGCCAGCGCCTCGATCGCGCCGGCGGCACCCAGCAGGTGCCCGGTCATCGACTTGGTCGAGTTGATGTTCATCTGGTACGAATGGTCGCCGAACACGGAGAGGATACCCTTCAGCTCGGCCGGGTCGCCCACGGGGGTCGAGGTACCGTGCGTATTGATGAAGTCGATCTGCTCGGGGTTGAGCCCTCCGTCCTTCAGGGCGTCCTTCATCGCCTTCTTCGCGCCCAGTCCTTCCGGATGCGGGGCGGTGAAGTGGTATGCGTCGGCGCTGATGCCGCCGCCCACCATCTCGGCGTAGATCCTGGCACCGCGTGCCTTGGCGTGCTCGTACTCCTCCAGCACGAGGGCTCCGGCGCCTTCGCCGATCACGAAACCGTCACGGTTCACGTCGAAGGGACGCGAGGCGGTCTGGGGCGAATCGTTGCGCGTGGAGAGCGCCTGCATGGAGTTGAACCCGCCCACGCCGGGCTGGTTCACGGCGGCTTCCGAGCCTCCCGTCACCATCACGTCGGCCTTCCCCATGCGGATGTAGTTGAAGGCGTCGATCATGGCGTGGTTCGACGAGGCACAGGCCGACACGGTACAGTAGTTGGGACCCATGAAGCCGTACTTCATGGAGATGTAACCGGCCGCGATGTCGGCGATCATCTTGGGGATGAAGAAAGGGCTGTAGCGGGGGACGAATCCACCCTCTACAAAGCCCTTTACCTCCTGGTAGAAAGTCTCCAGCCCGCCGATTCCCGATGCCCAGATCACTCCGGCCATCTCCAGGTCGATCTTTTCGGGGTCGATGCCCGAATCCTTCATGGCCTGGTCGGCCGCCACCAGCGCATACTGGGTGAACAGGTCGTACTTGCGTACCTCCTTGCGGTCGAAAAAGTCGGTGGGGTTGTAGTTTTTGACCTCGCAGGCGAACTTCGTCTTGAACAGCGACGCATCGAAGTGAGTGATCGGTCCAGCTCCGCTGACTCCTTTTTCCAGATTTGAAAAATACTCTTCAACGCTGTTTCCCAAAGGGTTAATAGTCCCGATACCCGTGACGACAACTCTTCTCAATGCCATAAACAATACTGTCTTAGTTAAACAAAGTCCGGATGTGAAATCAGAAATTTAGGTCGAATTATTTCTTCGATTCGATGTAGGAGATCGCGTCGCCTACGGTGGTGATTTTCTCTGCGTCCTCGTCGGGGATCGAGATTTCGAACTCCTTCTCGAACTCCATGATCAGCTCGACGGTATCCAGCGAATCTGCGCCGAGATCGTTGGTGAAGCTGGCTGCGGGAACGACTTCTGCTGCGTCAACGCCCAGCTTGTCCACGATGATCTCTACTACTTTTGAAGAAACTTCTGACATGATTCAAAAATTTAAGTTTAACAATTGTTATTTTTCAGATTACTTCGTTTTTCAACGACAATTTTTTGCAAAAGTAACACTTTTTCCATTACTTTTGATACTTCCAAAGTTTTTTTCACCTCTTTTTTACCCAAACAGCTGAAAATGAAAAATATAGCCATATTCGCCTCCGGCTCGGGCACCAACGCAGAACGGATCATCCGCCATTTCGCGCAGAACCCGGCGGCCCGCGTCGCCCTGCTGCTGTCGAACCGGCCCGACGCCGGAGCCCTCGGCCGCGCCCGTGCGCTGGGGGTCGAAACGCTCGTCGTGGACCGGGAGACCTTCCGCGACGGCGACCGCGTAGCCGGTCTCCTGGCCCGGCGGCAGATCGACTTCATCGCCCTGGCCGGCTTCCTCTGGCTCCTGCCGCCGGAGCTGGTGCACGCCTATGCGGGCCGCATCCTCAACATCCACCCCTCGTTGCTTCCGGCCTACGGGGGCAAGGGCATGTACGGCGACCGGGTACACCGGGCCGTGATCGAGGCGGGCGAAAGGGAGTCGGGCATCACGATCCACCGCGTGGACGAGGTGTACGACAACGGCGACGTGGTGGCCCGCTACCGGCTGGAGGTGCGGCCCGGGGAGACGCCCGAATCGCTGGCCGCCCGCATCCACGAGCTGGAGTACGCCCACTACCCCCGCACGATCGAACGGGAAATCATGAAACTGTAAACATACATAAATATATAAAACACGCAACACCATGAGACTTCTTCTGATCAGCAACTCCACCAACGCCGGCGAACCCTATCTGAAATATCCGATCGGGGAGATCGGCCGCTTCCTGGGCGAGGTGCGCGAGGTGGTTTTCGTCCCCTACGCCGCCGTCACCTTCTCCTACGACGACTACGAGCGCAAGGTGCAGGATCGCTTCGACGAGATCGGCGTGCGCGTCCGCTCCGTCCACCGCTACGAGGACCCCGCCGCCGAGGTGCGCCACGCGCAGGCCGTGGTCGTGGGCGGGGGCAATACCTTCGCCCTGCTCCGCAAGATGCAGGAGTACGACCTGGTCGAGGCCATCCGCCGCCGCATCGCGGCCGGGGTGCCCTACATCGGCTGGAGCGCCGGCAGCAACGTGGCCTGCCCCACGATCGGCACCACCAACGACATGCCCATCGTCGAGCCGCAGTCGTTCCGCGCCACGGGAGCCGTCCGCTTCCAGATCAACCCCCACTACACCGACGCCCATCCCGAGGGACACGCCGGGGAGACGCGCGAGGTGCGCATCACGGAGTACGTCACGGCCAATCCGGAGGTCACCGTGGTGGGTCTGCGCGAGGGGTGCATCCTGCGGCTGGAGGGGAACGACCTGCAACTGATCGGGCCGCGGCCGATGCGCATCTTCCGCCACGGAGAGCCGACCCGCGAGGTGAATGCCGGCGACGACCTGAGTTTCCTGCTCTGAGTGCCGCAGCACATGGAAGGGACCCTCAGCGCCGGACGGCGGGGCGAGCAGGCCGCGGCCGACTACCTCTCCGCCCGGGGTTACCGCATCCTCGACCGCAACTGGCGGGCGGGCCGCTACGAGCTCGACATCGTGGCCCGGAGAGGGGACACGATCCACTTCGTAGAGGTGAAGAGCCGCCGGCGGGGTTCGCTCACCACACCCGAGGAAGCGCTCACCCCGGCCAAGTTCGAAGCCTTGTGCAGGGCCGCCCGGGCCTGGATAGCCGCCCACCCCTGCGACCTGGAGATCAGTTTCGACCTGGCCGCCGTGGAGCTCGCGCCCGAGGGGTGCCGGGTGCGCCACATTCCCGGTGCCGCCGCGCCCCGCTGGTGAAGGACGATTTGCATTTCTCGGAGGAAATGTCTACTTTTAACGGACGTTTTAAAGCACGCATACCATGTATGACATACTGACCGAATGCCCCCTGTTCCGGGGCATGACCGCCGCCCAGATCGAGGAGATCGTCGAACCGGGCCAGAACTCCACCGTGACCCGCTACGGGGAGGGCGACCTGATCGCCCGCAAGGACACGGCCTACTCGGGGCTGATGATCCTGCTCCGGGGCAACGTACGGGGCCAGGTGACCGACGCCGCCGGGCGGATTCTCAAGGTGGACACCATCGAGGCGCCGCAGCTGATCGCCCCGGCTTTCCTGTTCGGGGGCTACAACCGCCTGCCGGTGGACGTGATCGCCAACACGGAGGTGGAGATCCTCACCCTCCACCGCGGACTGGTCTTCGAACTGATGCAGGAGAACATCCTGATCCTCTCGAACTTCATCGACATCATCTCGAACCGGGCCAACGTGTGGTCGAAGAAGATCTACCTGCTCTCCTACAACTCGCTCAAGGCGAAGGTGGCCCACTACCTGCTCGACCACACGAGCGACCGGACCCCGTCGGTGGAGATCCCCTCGATCACCGAGATCGCCGAATATTTCGCCGCCACGCGCAACTCCCTGCTCACCGTGCTCGAAGGGCTGGAGAAGAAGCACGTGATCCGGCTCGGGGAGGAGCGGATCACCGTCATCAACCGCGAGGCGCTCCGCGAGCTGCTCAACTGAAGCCCCCTGCCAGAGAACCGATCCGATGCTGCTATATAATATAGGTATCTACCTCTTCGCGGCGGGCATGCGGCTCGCCGCGCTCTTCCATCCCAAGGCCCGGCTGTGGCTGCGGGGACGCAAACACATCTTCCGCCGCCTGCGGGAGGCCATCCCGGAGGGCGAACGCATCTTCTGGGTGCACGCTGCCTCGCTGGGCGAATTCGAACAGGGCCGCCCGCTGATCGAGGCGGTGCGGGCCGGACATCCGGAGTACAAGATCCTGCTCACCTTCTTCTCCCCCTCGGGCTACGAAATCCGGAAGAACTACCCCGGCGCCGACTACATCTTCTACCTGCCGGCCGACACGCCCCGCAACGCGCGGCGCTTCCTGCGGACCGTCCGCCCGGAAATCGCCGTCTTCGTCAAGTACGAGTTCTGGCTCAACTTCCTGAAACAGCTGCGGCGCAGCGGCTGCCGCACCTTCATCGTCTCGGCCATCTTCCGGCCGGACTCCGTCTTCTTCCGCTGGTACGGCGGCATCTTCCGCCGCGGACTGCGCACGTTCGAACGGCTCTTCGTCCAGAACAGCGACTCGGAGCTGCTGCTCGACAACATCGGCATCAGCAACATCTCGATCGCCGGCGACACCCGTTTCGACCGCGTGAACGCCATCGCAGCCTCGGCCCGGAGGATCGGGATCGCGGAGCGTTTCGCGCAGGGCGGAGGGCACGTCTTCGTGGCGGGGAGCACCTGGCCGCCCGACGAGGAGCTGCTGGCGGAGCTGATCGCCCGACGGCCCGGCATGAAGTTCATCATCGCCCCCCACGAGATCGACCCGGCCCGCATCGAACGGCTGCGCGGCCGCCTCGGCTGTCCGTCGGCCCGATACACGGAGTGCACGGAAGAGACCGACCTGTCGGGGGTGCGCGTCCTGTTCATCGACACGATCGGCATCCTCTCGTCGGTCTACCGGTACGCCGACTACGCCTACATCGGCGGCGGATTCGGGGTCGGCATCCACAACATCCTGGAGGCGGCCACCTTCGGCCTGCCGATCGCCTTCGGGCCCAACTACGGCAAATTCCGCGAAGCCCGCGAGATGATCGCCCTCGGCGCCGCCCGCAGCGTGCGGGAGTGCGGCGAGCTGAACGACTGGCTCGAAGCGCTCGAATCCGATCCGCAGCTCTACGAGCACACGCGGAGGCTCTCGGCCCGCTACATCGGAGAGAACAAGGGGGCCACGGAGAAGATCATGCGGTACATCTTCGGGAAACGGTGACCGCGGAGAGCGGTCCCGGGCAAGCGCGGAGGACGGCCCCGGCCGGCACACAGCGGGAAAAGGTGAGGAAGCAAAGGAAGAAAATCCGTCATACGGGTAATCCGAACCGTAATCCGTATCTCCCGGAATCCGGATAAACCGACTATCTTTGCAGGCGAAACCCAACCGACAACACGAGGCATGAGAACATCACCGATCCTGCTCGCCGCGCTGGCCTGCCTGCCGGCGCTCCTGCGGGCCGAAGGGGAGGAGTCCCCCGCCGGAGGCGGTCCGGCCATCGCCGACAGCGCCGACATCCAGCGCATCGAAGTCTACTCCACGCGCACGCGCGTACACCGCAACATCCTGCCGATCACCCTCTCGGTGGTCACGCGCAGCCAGATCGAGAACAGCAGCGAATCGTCGCTGCTGCCCGTCCTCTCGCAGCACGTGCCGGGCCTGTTCGTGACCCAGAAGGGCATCACGGGCTTCGGCGTCTCCTCCGGGGCGGCCGGAGCCGTCAACGTCCGGGGCGTGGGCGGCGGCAACCAGGTGCTCATGCTCCTCGACGGGCAGCCCCAGTGGGCGGGCATCTTCGGGCACGCCCTGCCCGACATGTACGTGGCCTCCGACGCCGAACGGGTCGAGGTGATCCGCGGTCCCGGATCGCTCATCTACGGCTCGAACGCCATGGGCGGCGTGGTGAACGTCATCACCCGCAAGCCCGACGCCGACGGCACGCAGACCCGCGCCCGCATGCTCTTCGGCTCCTACAACACCCAGAAATACCTGCTCAACAACGGCTACCGCAAGGGGCGTTTCAGCAGTTTCGTCTCGGTCAACCACGACCGCACGGACGGGCACCGTCCCGATTCGCGCTTCCGCATCACCAACGGCTACGCCAACCTCGGCTACGAACTTTCGGACCATTACAGGCTCACGGGGAACCTCACCCTGGCCGGCATCCACAGCCAGAATCCGGGCGAGGAGGACGATCCCCTGCTCGACAATATCATGGACATCCTGCGCGGGAGCGCCGCCGTGGCCCTCGAGAACACCCACGCCCGACGCGACGGGGCGGTCCGCCTCTTCTACAACTGGGGGCACCACAAGATCGACGACGGCTACTCGCCCGGTTCGCAGCCCCGGAACGATCTTTTCCGCTCGGACGACCACCATTTCGGCGCCATGGCCTACCAGACTTTCCGCCCCGTACGCGGGAACCGTCTCACCGCGGGCCTCGACTACAAGAACTGGGGCGGACACGCGTGGTACATCTACCGCGACGGCTCGCCGCGCAGCGACCTGGTGCACCGCACGATCAACGAGACGGCCGCCTACCTCTCCGTACAGCAGGAGTTCGCCCGGATGCTGACCCTCAGCGCCGGGGTGCGCTACGAGTACAACAGCCGTTTCGGCGGCGTGTGGGTGCCGCAGGCCGGGTTCAGCTTCCGCCCCGCGGAGAACACCACCCTGCGGGGCTCCTTCTCCAAGGGTTTCCGCAGCCCGAACATCCGGGAAATGTACATGTTCCCGCCCCAGAATCCCGACCTGCAGCCGGAGAACATGCTCAACTACGACCTGACCCTGGCCCAGTCCTTTCTGGAGGGACGCCTCTCGGCCGAACTGACCGCCTTCTTCATCGACGGGCGCAACCTGATCGAGACCGTGCGGGAGAACGGCCGCCCGGCCAACCGCAACACGGGCCGGTTCATCAACAAGGGAATCGAGTTCGACCTCCACTACCGGGCGCTCCGCGACCTGTCGGTCGACGCCAATTACAGCTATCTGGCCACCAGCCGTCCGCTGCTGGCCGCCCCGCGCCACAAGGCGTTCGCCGGAGCGACCTACACACCGGGACGCTTCTCGCTGAACGTCAGCCTGCAGGTGGTGTCGCGCCTCTACACGCGACTGCCCTCGGCCGGGCAGAGCGCCGCGCTCCAGAACAACTACACGCTGCTCGGCGCCCGGGCCGCCTACCGTTTCGGTCCCGCCGACCGGGGCATCAACCTCTTCGTCAAGGGCGAGAACCTCACCGCCGACCGCTACACGATCAACTACGGATTCCCCATGCCGCGCGCCCTGGTCTTCGGCGGCCTCGACTTCACGTTCTGAGAGGCGGAGTGCCCCGGGACCGGCCGGGAAAACCGCCGGAAAAGAGCCGTCCCCTGCCGCAGATAGTCGCGGCAGGGGACGGCTCTCCTTAACGTACAAGGAATCAAGTTAAATTCTGACAGATAATGCCTGCTTCGTTACAAATCTTCACCGTTCGCATGATTGTATTCATTATCATAATACATATTTATGCGATATTTTCCATAATCGTTCGATATCATAAACCAAACAGGTCTTTTTAAATAATCTACTATCATAGACTCAGAGATTTTAATGATCTCAGATTGTAATTCTTCCGTCGGATTTTCCAATTGTTCGTCTGTATATTTGGACAGCAGGGTTGTCCTAAAAGTTTTCACAATACCCACAGTATCCATAGCCACCGGTTTCTGATAAAACACCGCCTCATAACGTTTTTTATCAACGATCATCTTATAAGAAATATTCTCATCTTCAGGAATAGTATAATCCTCGTCGGAGGACATATATTTAGAATTGTTTGCAAACTGTTTGCAAAGTTCATTGAACCGTATTCGAATATTCAGTTCATCGCTCGAATTGGCATCAGCCACCATAATACGCCAAACTTTATTATTATTCGTTACCACAACAATATTTACATTCACCCCATTAAACTCTCCCACCAAAACATCACTTATCGGACTACTCTGATACCCCTTGGCTTTAAGTTTTCGTATCATTTCTGATTTGCTTCCATCTACGGGGATGCCAAGAAATCGGGTAACATTTTGTTGCGCATATACAGTCATTGAAAACATGAGCAACATTGTAATTGAAAACAAACTTTTCATATTACTAATTTTTTTCTGTCCTCCAGTTCCCCAAGAACCATTATTAACCACGAAGCGTGGAACTGCAATGCCACGTCTCAGTTGAAGGTCGTAGGAAACCCGTGTACGGATGTAACAATAGCAGCCCACGCTATGCGTGAGAACCACTATGCCTTCCTTGTACACGTTTGAAAATTTCCTACATTTATAAAGTAAGATTCGAAAATGAAAACAAGAACTAATCAAATGAAAATAAAATAGCATTATATCAGTATATTATAACGACTACCGTATTTTCACTTGCTTTCAGTATTTATAGTTACTTGGTTCTTTTTCGGTGTATTTTTGTTTCTTATTTGTTCCTTAATTCGGATTATTCTTTCTACCTTTGCGGCAAGAAGAACGAGTAAAAAAGAGACATTATGCCCCGAGTAAAGAAACTCGCGAAAGTTAAGGAGCCGATTCGCCTTCGGATGAAAGATTTGGCCGACGGCAGCAAGAGCCTGTATCTCGATATATACCGCAATGGCAAACGGTCGTATGAATATCTGAAGATGTACATCATCCCTGAAACGGACGATAACGCCCGCAAGCGGAATGCAGCGACCATGACGGCAGCCAATACGATCAAATCTCGTCGCATCATCGAACTGACCAACGGCGAAGCGGGCATAAAGCGTACCGATGATAAGGAAACAGTCTTATTGCTGGATTGGATGAATACCTACATGGAAAACCAGCAAAAGCGCGGCAAGAAGGACGGACATCAGATCAAAGTCGCTATTCAGATTCTGAAAAACTATGCCGGAGAACGGGTAACGATGGAGCAGGTGGACAAAACCTTTTGTCAAGGATATATCGACTACCTTCTGACGGAGTACCGCCCCATGGGTAAGCCCATTTCCAAGTTCACGGCACAGAACTACTATCGAGTACTGAACGGAGCGTTGAACGCCGCTGTCCGTGCCGACGTAATCAAACTGAACCCCTTTACGAAAATCGGCAATTCGGACAAGATACATCGTCCTGAAAGCAAAAGGGAGTATATGACCATCGAGGAACTTCGGGCATTGATCGCCACTCCGATGAAGAATGAGGCGGTAAAACAGGCTTACCTGTTCTCCTGCTTCTGCGGACTGAGGATAAGCGATATAATCGGCTTAAAATGGGGGAACGTATATGCGGATAACGGACAATATCGGTTAGAGGTCGTAATGCAGAAGACAAAGGAACCGATTTACCTCCCGCTTTCGCCCGAAGCGCTACGGTGGATGCCCGAACGGGGCGAGAAGACGGCGGAGGATGCGGTGTTCGACCTGCCCTCCACGACGCATATAAATATTCTGCTCAAGCCGTGGGCGAAAGCGGCGGGTATCGACAAGCGGTTCTCGTTCCACACGGCCCGGCATACGTTCGCTACGATGATGCTGACGCTCGGTGCGGACTTATATACGACTTCGAAACTGCTCGGCCATACGGATGTGAAGATGACGCAGGTATACGCCAAAATCATCAATCGCAAGAAAGACGAGGCGGTGAATCTTGTGAATGGATTGTTCGATTGATTCTGAATCAAGCGCGGTTTGGAAAACGGTTTACTTTGCTATGGGGGCGTATAGGAGAAAAAGAAAGTAAACTTTTTTGCGGGCTGAATATATAGCCCTGAATAAAGCCGGCAAATGCGATGGCGCGTAGCATGAATACATCTGAGAAGAAATAAATATTTCTTCTATAAGAGGTGTTCCTTGTATTCTCCGCTTATCTTGAACGTTTGTTGCGAGACCTTGACAAAGTAGCAGGGATATGTCGCCTCGCAATATGACGGTTATAATAGGGGCATTCTGCAACCTTGCAGGGCTTATCCTATTACTTCCCTCAATCCGGATAGCTTTCAAAACCGCGCTGCAAATTCTTTTCTAAGTTCCCTCTTATCGTTAAAATTTTGATGGGCGATAAATAATTGCTGTTCCTGCAGCGAATAGACCCTTTGTTCATTTGTTTTGCCGAATCCAAACAGCCCACTATCGAACAATCATATAGCCTCTGCTTGCAGATTGAATGGCATTGCTCCCGACGATGAATGTCTGTTGGGGTATTAGGCTACCCCGACAGTTGTCGGGCTGTACAGCAGGCAAGATGGATCAACTTTGCAAATGGCAGATAAAGTTAAACAGCTGTAAGTCTGTCAAATTGCGTTAGCCAATTATTCAAAGGTTTATGAGTTGCAAGCAGCGAATGGACACACAAATATAGAAACATCATTCTTTGGGTTGTCGAACGATCCCTATATAACAATACTTTTTGCAAGCGGCCTTTAATCCATAAAAAAGTTATCCAAATTAAGATTTTGTCATTTAATTTGTTATATTTGCAAGGAAATTACAAATTTAGGGGATAAAATGGTACTTGAAATTCGTCTGAGCAACTTCTTTTCAATTAAAGATGAGGTGGTGCTGGATATGCAGGCAGCAAGCATCCAGACTAAAAAGGCAAAGGAGCTTGAAGAAAATACATTTGTATGCAGTGATGAGCGGCTACTTAAAACTGTTGCCATTTATGGTGCAAATGCATCAGGAAAAAGCAGTCTTATCAAGGCTATTCGCGCTTGTGTGGGAATGATATTCTCATCTCACAATTACAACGAGAATACGATATTTGCCTTTACTCCGTTCAAATTCGGGGGCATTGGCAAGCCAAGTACATTTTTCATTCGCTTTCTTCTTGAGGGGATCGAATATGAATATTCTTTTGAGCTCAATAAAGTTGAGATCCTGAAAGAGGCACTGTATTATTATCCGAATGGACGTCGTTCACTGGTGTTTTCTCGCGATGAGACAAAGGGACCCGACAAAAAGGATATCTATGAATTCCGTTCGGTAATTCGCCGCCCGATGGATGTTGCTGCCAATACGTCCAAGAAAACGCTTTTTGTGTCGCGTGCCAGTCAGATGGACCGAGATGTCGCAAAAGATGTTTTTCGGTACTTCAATGAGCGTTTTATTCTGAATTATTTCGGATATAATTCGTTCTCTGTCGAGCGCTTGTTGAATGAGAACAAAGAGCAGTTCCTTAATGTGCTGCGAATTGCTGACAGCGACATTGTCAAAATCGACAGCCGGCACGAGAATAAAGTTCTGTCTACTGCGGTGATTGATCCAGCTGAAAACCAGATATTGTCGGTAGAGGATATTCAGAAATCGCAGCTGGTCATTACGACCTATCACAGAAATAACCCGGATGTTCCTTTCAACTTTTTTGCAGAAGAGTCTGATGGAACACAGCGCTTATTCAACATGATGCTGACGATTCTGGATATCGTCAAGAATAATAAAATCTTGTTGATAGATGAAATCGAGACGCAGTTGCATATAAAACTGGTAGAGTATATTATCGGTTTGTTCAATAAAAGCGAATCGGCGCAGCTGATATATACTACACACAATACATACCTGCTTAATACCAACAAGCTGCGTAAGGATCAGATATATTTTGTCAACAAACGGGATGACGGGTCTTCGGATTTGTATTCGCTGTTTGATTACAAAGATTTCCGCGACGGACTGGATGCAGAGAAGGCATATCTGCAAGGTCGTTTCGATGCCATCCCGTATATTGACGAACAGGCGGATAGTTTTATAAAATAGACACTGATATGGGACGACAAATAAGAAAATCCAAAGGCAAAACAATGAAGCCGAACTTCTTTGTTTTCTGTGAGGGAGAGTCGGAAGTTGCCTATATCAGTCACCTCCGTTCACAATACCGTGCGCCTATTCAGATTATCCCAAGAAAGAGCGATTCGAACATATCCGTTCGGTATATAGAGAATTGCAAGCGGGAATATATTGTGACCAAAAATGATAAAACGTTTCTAATGTATGACCTTGATGTGGACGGAATGCTGGAACATCTGCAAAGCATCCCGAATGCCGTATTGCTGGTGTCGAATCCATGTATTGAGTTATGGTATCTGCTGCACTTTGAGGAGTGTCATGCCGAACTAACTCAAAACGCCTGCATCAAGAAACTGAAAAGACATCTTGAACACTATGTAAAGGGAATTTTGGCATTGAATGAGAAACAGCAGCTGTCCGACAAGACATCAGAAGCAACGGCAAGAGCCAAGGTGTTGGAGACATATAATAATCCGTCAACTACCATCTATAAAATGATAGAACTACTGGAAAGTCTGTAATTTAAAAATCATGGAGAATAGGGAAATAACGTTAGCCGATATCTTTCTTGACGTCTTGTCAAAATCACAAGATAAAGGTGCTAAACAAATGGCAGAGCGAATAAAGGCAGCTGTTAAATCGCCAGAGGTATTGGAACTGGTAAACATATGTGTTATAAATGCATTGGGATTTAAATCCAAAATCAGCAGCAAAACCGTAGATGATGCAATCGATGGTATTATCAGTTTTGTACACGCTGAAATTGACAGCAGCTCTTTATCGGATGATGACAAAGAGAAAGAAAAGAATTCATACAAACAGTTTGCAAAAAGTCTCGGTAAAATATTAAAAGAGAATTTACGGGCGGAGCAACAGCTAATATAGAAGAAGTAATTACGGACATCTATAATTATTCTGCAATATTTTCAAGCAGCTGGATATTGGCAGGTAGTCAGAGGGCAGATTCGTGTCTATTGAAGTAAAACTATGCACATAACAGTATATGTCAGCAGAGCATATTCAGTCAAAGGCAGGATAGTTCCATTCAATGGATTGTATCGTATTGACGTCTTCGATTTAGACTCAAACCCTTTGCGAATTTCTTGAATCAGCGCAGTCGGCATCTATTTTTCCGCTCAGAAACTCACGCAAGCCTTATTCGCCGTAACTACACTTACGAATATTCGATTGCAGCAATAATTTACAGTGGTTGCGCTCACGATTTATAACTCATGACATCATAGAAATTTCGATGATTATTCAAACTTCACAGTTCAGTGATGCTGGCCGAGAACGTTAAATTTGACGTGAAAGATAGAAATTAACAGCATCTGTACTGCTTTGTGCTAATTGATTTTAATATAGTGCTTTAAGGTGCGCTTCTAATGATTGAAACTATTTGATTAATGGTTTGTAATAATTGGGATTTATTTATTTCGCATTCCCATATTATAACAACTTTCCATCCTAACTGCTGAAGCTTCAATATAGTTTCTTTATCTCTTTGATGATTGCGGAGGATTTTTGATTCCCAGTATTCTACATTTGATTTTGGCAGAACAAAATGCTTGCATCCCTCATGTCCGTGCCAGAAACATCCATTAATAAAAATCACCGTTTTGTATTTGGGCAAAACAATGTCTGGTTTGCCAGGCAATTTGCTGACATTGATCCGATAACGATATCCTCTGCGGAAAAGCTCATGTCTTACAAGAATCTCAGGCTTGGTATTCTTGGACCGAATATGCGACATACAGCGGCGGCGTTGTTCTTGAGTTAATGTATCAGGCATTTTGATGCTTATTATCTTTTGGTAAAGGTAGTGATTATTTAAAATATTTAGGCTTGCTGACAAACAACATTCAGCATTCTTCAGATCTTATTCAAATGAAAACGTTTACAGCCCTCTGAATTATTTTCATTTAGTCAATCTCTGTTTGTGGAAAAAATGTATCTTTGTAAAATATGATTCAGCCGATTGAATACATTCAGTGTGCTGAAGAGTGGTAAAGATGCAAGATGCAAACTACAAAATGAAGAAGCCCAACAAACAGCTGATTGGCATAGACCTTTTTGCAGGTGCAGGCGGATTAAGTCTGGGTGCAGAAATGGCTGGTATATCCATGCGGTATGCAGTTGAAGCAGACACTTATGCCGCAGCCTCATATAAAAGAAATTTTAAGAATGCAGCCGTTTTCTGTGAAGATATAAGAAAACTTTCAGCTGATAGATTAAATACTCACCCGGTTTTTATAATAATGGGCGGCCCCCCATGTCAGGGATTCTCTCTTTCAAACACAAAAACCAGAGATATGTCAAATCCAAATAACAGGATGTTTGAGGAATTTTTGCGTTTTGTTGATAAAATTGCTCCAACATGGTTTGTATTTGAAAATGTATATGGCCTGACAAAGTTTAAAAACGGAGAGGAGAATATACAGAATCATATAGAAAACCGATTTAGACATATTGGCTATACGGTCAAATCAAAAATACTGTATGCATCTGATTTTGGTGTGCCGCAGCGCCGGAACAGGCTGTTTATTGTCGGGAATAGAAATGGGATAGATTTTGAGTTCCCCAAAGAGTTTGATTATTCAGTTTCTGTCGATGAGGCGATTAGCGATTTGCCGGTTCTTGAAAATGGAGAAATTCAAATGAAAGGGGAATACACGGTCCCTTTTGAGCAGGCGTCTCCATATGCTCAGTTGATGAGGCAAAAATCAAAAGCCCCCACCCAGAATATCGTATCACGCAATAAGGACTATGTAGTTGAACGCTATAAATACATTGGCCAAGGTGAAAACTGGTCTTCTATCCCCGACCATTTAATGGGGAACTATGCCGATAAAAAACGATGCCACAGCGGAATCTATAAACGATTGATAGGCAGCAAGCCGTCGGTGGTTATATCGAACTATAGAAAAAGCATGCTTATCCATCCTCATCAGGATCGAGGGTTGTCTGTTCGTGAGGCGGCCCGGCTGCAAAGTTTTCCCGATGATTTCATATTTGAAGGCCCCGTATCGTATGTTCAGCAGCAGATTGGCAATGCTGTTCCTCCGTTGCTTGCCAAAGCTGTTATGAAGAAGATATTGACTTATAAATAACATTGCAGCTATGGGCACTTATAAAGAGAATATTCCTAAAGCCGATATGCTGATGGGGTCGATGCGCTCAATGGGTTATTCGTTCGAGTCTGCAATCGCTGATGTTATTGACAACAGCATTAGTGCCGGGTGCTCATATGTTTATCTGCTTTTCCCAACCGATTCTTTCCAAAAACAGGCTGTGGGTATTCTTGACGACGGCTGCGGACTGTCTCGTGAAGAACTTTTCGAAGCAATGTGCTATGGCAGTTCTGCAGCAGAAGCAGCCCGATCTGAAAATGATTTAGGAAGGTTTGGGCTGGGACTTAAAGCTGCATCATTGTCTCAATGCCGCATATTGACTGTTGTGAGCATGCAGGACGGAGAAGTCAGTGCGTATTCGTGGGACTATAATTACATACTTGAACACAAAAAATGGTTTGTTAACGAGCTGACCGCTGATGAAATATCAAATCTGCCGTACATAGAGAATCTGCGAGAAGCAGGAAAGACAAATGACAGCGGAACTCTTGTGATATGGGAGGATTTTGATGTGTTGGAAAAGTCGAGTCATGGACAGGTCTTCAGCACACTTCGTGAATTAAGTGATAAGGCGCAGGAGCATGTGGCCCTTATTTTCCACCGCTATATCTCGGCGAAGAAACTTGTTATCTGGGTTAACAGCGCAAAAGTAAAGGCACAGGACCCATTTCTTGAAGGCAATGCCAAAACTACGACGAAAAAAGAGCTCGCTATTGCACTGCGGGACAGCCAAGGTATTGAACGGCTGATAAAAGTGCGTCCGTTTGTGCTGCCTTTCGGCTCGGACCTGACAGAAAAAGATAAAAAACTTTTAGGCGGTACTGATAATCTGAGAACAAGACAGGGTTTCTATATTTACAGGAATCAGAGGCTTATTATTTATGGAACATGGTTTGGGCTCAAACGCAGTGAACTGACAAAAAATGCCAGAATACGCGTAGACATCCCCAACTCTCTGGATGATATTTGGGGCATCGATATTAAGAAACAGAATGCGTCAATACCTAAATCAATTCAGAACCAGCTTAAAAAGACCGTTGAAGAAGCAATGGACATTTCTGTTAGAAAACAGACGCATCGCGGCCGCAAAGATAATTCGGAAGATAATATAAGCCACATTTGGGATAGAATGCGCGGCAGAAATGATGCCTACTACTATCAGATCAATCGAAACAGCCCCCTCTGCAAATATGTAATGGAGCATATCCCTGACGATGCAGCAGATATTGTCGAGACTCTGTTATCTGAAATAGAAAAGGGAATCCCGGTGCAGGATATATATGTGGACAGATGCAATGATGCTATTGTTGTAGAGGATAAAGTGCAATACCTTGAAGATGATTTTCAATTGGGTATTACGCTGATTGACAAAATGGTTAAATACGGCAGGGAGCTCAATGACGCTGTTGATACTATTATGAAAGCCGAGCCATGGTGCTGTCTTCCGCAATTGAAAGAAATGCTGATAAATTATTATACAAATGAAGATAAGCAGTGATGAGTTCAATGATCTCATTATGGTTATCAAACGCCGCATTGGAGCAGACAAGCGAAACGGGAAAACCATAAAATACGAAGATATTGACTCCTATATAGACAAGGGTCTTGAATTTATTCCAGTCAGCCTGACTGCTGAAGACAGGGCAGAAGTTTTTTGCGCCATCGAAACAGAAGAGGCAATAAAACACACCAAAGGCAATTGTATATTCGACGACTATGATGATCCTCACAATTGGTATGAGCATGCAGAAATCGAAGATGAGCATTTCTGGAGGTTGTACAGCAAATATCTTCTGGAAGAATCATCGCTGGATGACAGGAGCATAGATATTTTGGGCAAGAAGACTCTTCCTGCCATAATGAATTGTCTTTGCAACCCGAAAGAAGCGCATGAAGGAAGGCGGCTGGTTCGCGGTTTGGTTATTGGTGACGTTCAGTCTGGAAAAACAGCGACATATTCCGGTCTGATATGCAAAGCTGTTGATGCTGGTTACAAGGTTGTCATTTTGCTTGCAGGCATAACGGAGAATCTTCGCCAGCAGACTCAGGAACGTATTGACCAAGGCATTGTAGGTCTTGAAATCAAGAAAGATGATATAACAAAAATAGAAAAACCCAGACGTGTAGGCGTAGGCAAATATGACAAACAGTTGCTGGCATCGTCTTATACAACTCAATCATCAGATTTTGTCGGACAGAAAGACAGTATTTTTGTGTCGCTTGAAGCACAGCGTTCAGTTGTATTGTTTGTTGTCAAGAAGAATGTATCTGTTCTTACAAAATTGCACAACTGGCTAAAGAACAGCAATTATGATCATTCGGAAGAGTGTGTCAATGCGCCTTTGCTGCTTATAGACGATGAAGCGGACAATGCATCTGTCAATACGAGCAAGGATGAAACGAATCCAACAAAGACAAATGCCATTATAAGGAAAATCTGCAATTTGTTTAAAACCGCATCGTATGTCGGTTTTACAGCAACCCCATTTGCAAATGTTTTCATCGATCCGGATTCTGTTGATGAAATGAAAAATGCAGATTTGTTCCCGGAACATTTTATATACACACTGCCAACCCCCTCGACATACATTGGAGCAAAGCAGATATTCAATGCCGGCTCCAAATATTATCGCAATATAAGACATATCATTGATATTGATGAACCCGACTATGGAGATGAATGCTGGCGTGATTGGGCTCGCACCCACATTGAAGAATTGAATGCGGGAACATTCTACTATCGGCATCAGAAAGAATGGAGCGGTATCCTTCCCGATTCGTTAAGAGAGGCTGTTTATTGTTTCTTTTTGGCGAATGCTATTCGGGATTTGCGAGGACAAAGTTCTGCGCCGAGAAGCATGCTGGTGAATATGTCTCGATTCGTGAAAGTGCAAAATGTGATTAAGGAAGAGGTAGAACACATTTATGATGAATTCAAAAGTATAGTTGAAAAAGATTTCAACAGCGATTCTCGCAAAAACACGAATCTGCCTCTATATAAAGAATTGAAGCAGTTGTGGGATAAGCATTACAGTTTTGTCTCAGATGTTTCATTTGAGAGAGTTGTTAGGAAAGAAAACCTTTTCAAAGCAATTGAACACATAAAAGTTCTCGTGGTAAACGGATTAAAATCAAGCGGAAAGCTTGACTACAAAGAAAATCCGTCATTGCGGGTTATTGCTGTCGGAGGAATGGCATTGTCCCGAGGCTTGACCTTGGAGGGGCTGCTGACAAGCTATTTCTACCGCAATACAGCTACTTTTGATGTTTTGATGCAGATGGGGCGCTGGTTCGGATATAGAAAAGGATATGAAGATATTTTCCAAATATGGACGAGCGAGGAAAGTGCAAGCTGGTATGATGAGATTTCTATGGCGTCAGAGGATTTGAAGGAAGATCTGAAAGAGATGTTTGCACAGCGGCTGACGCCAAAGGATTTCGGAATTAAAGTGCGCGACAATTGTCAGGAGCTGCAAATCACTGCAGGCAATAAGATGAGGCAGTCTTTCAATCTGGATATACAGGAATCCTATTACGGCAATATATATGAAACACCGTATATCAGTCTGAATGCGGCTCACAACACTCTTAATCTCGAGCAAGTGACTTGGCTGGCGGAGGAGCTGTTTAAAAGAAACTTGTCGTTTGACAGATTCAAAAACAATACGTCTCTGATAGTAAAAGATGTGCCGAAAGATGTTGTAACGGCTTTTGTGAAAAATATTAAAAGCTCAAAGGTTAATCCGAATTTCAACACTGAATATATTCTGGATTTCATAACAGATGAAAACACTGTAGGATTAGAACATTGGGATATAGTTTTCCAAAGCGGCGAGTCTGACAAATGTTATGAAATACCGCACATAGCATCTGTCAGATGTGCAGCACGCACTGTCCATATTGAAAATAATGCTATTGCTGTAAGCTCGCGGCGCAAATTGCTGAGCACTCAGGAAGGGGCTTATGGACTATCTGAAGATCAGTTGAATATCGTAAAAAGAAAATGCAAAGAACAGTGGAGGAAGGAAGGTAAAAATGAAAATCGGGAAATTCCGAACAGAGCATACTTTGAACATTTGGCAGACCGAAAACCTCTGTTGATAATTATGCTTATCGAACCTGTGAGGACCGAGGGAAAAGATGAAAAGAAAAAGCTGTCTGAATACCGGGAAGCATTGGGTAAAGATAAAATGGCTGCTTTTGCCATAGGATTCCCTGGTGTAAAGAGTGCTCAAAATGTAAAACATTATAAGGCAAACAAAATATATTATCAGCAGTTTATGCAGGATGAGTCTGAAGACATTGAAGACAATGAAACAATACAATAGCCAGGATATATACAGTATCTTCTCTGAAGGATTTGAACAGGGCTTTTTCAAAAGAGTTGGAACAGCAGGGGATCTTAACACCTATATAGGCAAAGACGACAAAGGCCGGTATGCTTTCAAGTTCAGAGGGCAGTATGTTCCGACAAGAATATTTGGCTCCGAGGTGATATCTGTCGAGCAATATGAAGATGACAGCTCATATTCACTGTTTTTCTTGCTTGAAAAGGAAGAACTTCTTGAACGTTTCTGTACATTCTGCCAGGACCTTCTGTCCTCTCTTGACGGAATAACAGACCAGATTGAAGGCTATCGGGCTGTATGCAACAGATACGCATCATGGAAGCGTCTGTTCAAACCCAATCACGGAGACATGACTGAACCGGGAATTATGGGCTTGATCGGAGAAATGCTGTTTTTGAAAGACGAAATGATTCCGATGTATGGAACAGACAAGGCTATAGACAGCTGGACAGGGCCTGAAAAAACCAGTAAAGATTTTTCAATAGACAGCATCTGGTATGAAGTGAAAGCAGTCAGTGCCGGAAAAGATGCTGTGTGCATCTCTTCAATTGAGCAGCTGGACAGCAATGTTGACGGCTGTCTGGCCGTATACAAGCTTGAAAAAATGAGCCCTGGATATGACGGTGTTAAACTCAGCTCTCTCGCCAATGAAATTATGACATTGATAAGCAATGATTTCTACAAGGAAATGTTTGCAAGGAAACTGATGTCATACGGCTTTGACTGGTCAAGCGATTACGACAACTTTGTATATTCCCAAAGCTCATTTGCCAAGTATATTGTGTCAGAGGGATTCCCGCGCATTATGCGGAACAGTATTGCACTGCCAATTGTAAAAGTTCAATATGAACTCATGCTTTCAAATATAGAAGAATTTAAACAATCATAATAAGCACTGCAATGGAGATAGGCGAATTTAGAAAACAGTTTATGGAGCAGCTCCGCTTTGATGCCGAGCATGAAGGGTCGGCGCCGGAGTCGCAGTTTATCAGCAGGGCTCTGGAACTTCTGGAAGATATAGGAGATGTTTCTGATCCTATGCCTATGTCCATTGAAATGAAAGGACGCCGGGGGCGAATAATGTCTTTTGACGCCTATGCTTATGATGAAGCTGATGGAGCGCTGGTTATGATTGCCAGTGATTTTGTCAATGAAATCGACAATATTCCCACTTTAACCAATACACGCATTGATGAATTATTCCTTCACATGAGGAATTTTATTGAAGAGAGTGTTGATGGTGATATATCTGCATATTGCGACGATTCAGACCAAGCCATTAATGTGGCAAAGGAGATAAAGGCGAAAGTGGGCAAAAGTATGCTTGCTACCGAAATATCCCGATTCAAGTTTATCATTCTATCCAATGCCATTCTCAGCAAACAGGTTAAAAACGTCAGCCGCGAGGAATTTCTCGAACGACCGGTAGAACTGAATGTGTGGACAATAGAGCGGTTTCATCAGACATATGCCTCTAATTCCAGTGAAATCATTGAGATTGCAACCAAGGATTTTGATTGTGACGGCATTCAGTATCTCAAAGCAGACATTGGCGAGGATGCGAACTATGATGCTTATCTGGGTATTGTTCCGGGAGAGTTTCTGGCGAAGATCTATTGCAAATATGGAAGCAAGCTGCTGCAGGGCAACATTCGTGCTTTTTTGAGCGTGAGAGGCAAAGTCAATAAAGGAATACGTGAAACCATTATAAAACATCCGGGAAATTTCTTTACATATAATAATGGCATTGCTGTGGTCGCCCGCTCAATCGGTTTTTCCGATGACGGGACCAAAATAGTATACCTTAAAGATCCCCAAATAATAAATGGCGGTCAAACTACGGCGTCACTGGCCAATGCAAAAATCAAGAAAGAGGTAAAGGACGGAGGCATGGATAACCTGTTTGTACCGATGAAGCTGACAGTGCTTAACGTTGATGATGATATGTCCGAGGATGATATTGAACGATATAACAATATTACCAAAACAATATCTCAGTGTGCAAACAGCCAGAATGCTGTGTCTGAAGCCGACTTTTTCTCAAACCATCCATATCATGTTATAATGGAGCAATTGTCAAGAAAGAGGATGGCTCCGCCGATAAATGGCAATCCATATCAGACAATTTGGTTTTACGAGCGTTCAAGAGGAAAGTGGGAGCAGGAACAAATGCAGCTCAGTCCCGCGGCTCGTGCAAAATTTTGCGAGAAACACCCTAAAAATCAAGTCATCAAAAAGGAGAAACTTGCCAAATGTCTCAATGCGTTTGCAATGAATCCTCATGAGGTATGTCAGAGTTCAGCTATTAACTTCTCGCGATTCGCCAAAACAATTGACAGCCTGTATGAAACTTCCAAGGAGAGTATCAATGAGGTATATTTCTCAAGATGTGTATGTTCTGTAATTATCTTTGATTCATTGGACCGTCGCATAAATAAAGCGGACTGGTATCCGACAGGAGGTAATAAAGCCCAAATAATTCCCTATGCCATAGCAAAAATGATGGCTATGATTCCCAAGAACATGGATCTTGACTGGAAACTCATTTGGCAAAAGCAGGAAATGTACCCGGCTCTTGAAAAGGAACTGATGAAACTGGCGCATATTATTCATAATTTCTTTGAGGAGGAAGCACAAGGCGGATTGGTTAGAAGTATGGCCCGTCGTGCAGATACCTGGAATAAGTGCAAAAATCTGCAGCTGTCCTTATCGGACGAGTTTGTATCAACCTTAATCTCAAAAAATGAGACGAAGCAGGAAGAGGCTGCCGCTAAAAAAGAAAGGAAATTCAGTCAGAATATAGATGCCTCAGTTGAGATATTTAAATTGGGAGCTGATTATTGGACTAAGGTGTGCAATGATTTATCAAAAGAGAATATACTGCCATATGGAGATGTGGCATTTATAGGCAGTATCGCAGAGTATATCAAGCGAAATTCTCTGCCGTCTGCCGCACAATGCAAGCGCCTTGTCAAGATTGTTGAGAAAGCCGAGGATAAGGGGTATATTATGCCATAGAAACGACATATAATCTTTGCCGCTTTAATCGGAGTGCCACTCCCGCTTCGAGATTCAACCAGCTATAAAAGACTCTTTCTGCTTGCAGTAAATAGGCAATTTGCCCGACGGCGCAAGGTGGTTGGGGTATTAGGCTCCCCTGAAAGGGATTTTAGTGGACATCGGGCAAGCCCGTTATGCTTTTTATAATCGGCAAATACACTACAAAGTCGGAGGAAATTTACATACTTAAAAGAGCTGCTATGCTGTACTCGCAGCGACCCCAAAGCCGACAATGACCAATACAGAACGAGGGTTGGAGAATTGCACATTCCCCAACCCTCGTTTCTGCTTCAAATAAACCTGCTGTTTTTCGTTTAGCTCTTTATAAGGCTCGAGTCTCAGTCCAGCTCAACCCTCGATACGACAAGCATATTGAATTGGATATTTCCATGAAATTATGGAGTATCGCCACCAAAATTGCAGCGAAAAGAGAAAATACGCAGTAACATTATCTTCTCTTTTGGCTGTACGTTTTCAGAAAGCAGAGAGGAAAAAGCCGAAAATTCAGTTTAGTTTGTGCATTAGCCTTATATAGGCTAAATCAAAGTAAACTATATTTAGAAAGGCATATTTGTTTTTCGGTGTGTCTATGCCGTAAAAAGCAATCATAGCCGAGAACAAGATGATGCGGAGAATCCGAGATGAAATAGTGCTTTGTCTCCTTTCTCTTTTGGATACAATAATAGGCGATGCGCTTTCGCAGTCGTAGCCATAAAACGAAAATGAGCGCATGCAAGTAGAGTGTCGCAGCTAAAAAGGCCTGCGAATGCCAGCAAGTGAAAAGACTGAAAAACAACTGCAATGTAAAAAACGAAGAATCGCTTAAATCCTTGATTTTGTTTCTGTATTGTTGCTTATTAGGACGATGCTCGGATTTATATTACTGAATATAAACAGATTGACATATATCTATCTAAGACTTCCTACGTTTTCAACTACAGGATAAGCATAACGCTTCTTTTCTCCTAATATGTACGGAACAGAATATCGCTCCGAAACAAAGTTAATCAAAAAATCGACAACCGGCTATCAATCAACGGATTTTTTCTGTCGCGGATACCGGAGCGGGAGTGCCCGGACGGGCACCTGCGGGGCACGGACGGCAGGACGGGAATGCAGGGGGCAGGACGGACGGAAGCGCAGGGGCAGGAAAGATCGGCCCGGGAAAGAACCGGGAGCGGGAGAGTCTGCAAGGGCGGAGAAACCGGGATGGACCGAAATCCCGGCGGGGCTACCGCCGGCGCACGAAGTCGCGGAAAGTGAAAGGAAAGGGAAATTTTTCGCCCCGCTCGTGCCGCTCGCAGAACACCTCGGTCCATTCGGCAGGGGCCCACTCCGGAAAGAGGGTGTCGCCCTCGTAGTCGGCTTCCACCTCGGTCAGGCAGAGGCGGTCGGCCAGGGGCAGGGCCTGGCGGTAGATCTCGCCGCCGCCGATCACGAACACCTCCTCCTCCGGCGGGAAGAGAGCCACGGCTTCGGCCAGCGAACCGACGGTCTCGGCCCCCGCGGGCCGGTAGGAGGACTGGCGGGTGACGACCACGTTGCGGCGGCCCGGCAGGGGACGGCCGAGCGACTCCCAGGTCTTGCGGCCCATCACCACGGGATGACCCGAGGTGATCGCCTTGAAGCGGCGCAGATCTTCCGAAATGTGCCAGAGGAGCCGGTTCTCCCCGCCGATCACCCCGCCGCGGGCGACGGCTGCAATCACCGAGATCATACGGCGATGGGGGCTTTGATCGAGGGCCACGGATCGTAGCCTTCGAGCGTGAAATCCTCGTAACGGAAGTCGAAGATCGACTTCACCTGCGGATTGAGCACCATGCGGGGCAGGGGCCGCGGCGTGCGGCTCAGCTGGAGGGCGACCTGATCCAGATGGTTCAGATAGATGTGCGTGTCGCCGAGCGTGTGGACGAAATCGCCCGGCCGGAGGCCCAGCACCTGCGCCATCATCATGGTGAGCAGGGCGTAGGAGGCGATATTGAAGGGCACCCCGAGGAAGACGTCGGCGCTGCGCTGGTAGAGCTGGCAGGAGAGCCGCCCGCCGGCCACGTAGAACTGGAAGAGCGCATGACAGGGGGGCAGCGCCATGCGGTCCACTTCGCCCACGTTCCAGGCGCTGACGATGTGGCGGCGCGAATCGGGGTTGCTGCGCAGCGACTCGACCACCTGCGCGATCTGGTCCACATGTCCCCCGTCGGGCGTGGGCCAGCTGCGCCACTGGTAGCCGTACACGTGGCCCAGGTCGCCGTTTTCGTCGGCCCACTCGTCCCAGATGGTCACCCCGTTCTCGTGCAGGTAACGGATGTTGGTGTCGCCCTTCAGGAACCAGAGCAGTTCGTGGATGATCGAGCGCAGGTGCAACTTCTTGGTGGTGAGCAGGGGGAAGCCCTCGCCCAGGTCGAAGCGCATCTGATGTCCGAAAATACTGATCGTGCCGGTTCCCGTGCGGTCGCTCTTGCGCACGCCCTCGGCCTCGATCTTCCTCAACAGGTCCAGATATTGTCGCATACCGATTCGATTGTCTTGTTCAGGAGCTACTGCCAGTAGCTCACCAGTTCCATGTTTCCCTCCGCATCCAGCACCGCGTAGGAGGGGTGTTCGATCCACTCCCCCAGGAAGAGCACGCGGCTGCCTCCGCCCAGGTCGTAGTTCTCCGCGCAGTGGATGTGGCCGAAGACGAAATAGTCCACGGGCTCCTCCGCCAGCCGCGCGCGGGCCCACCGCACCAGCCACTCTCCCTCGCCCCGGAAGGAGTGGGAAATGCTCTTGGCCTCCCGGCTCTTGCCCGACCACCAGTGGCCGAAGCGCATCGCCAGGTCGGGATGGACCAGCGCCGAAAAGAGACGGCGGACCGTGGGCGAATGGAACGCCCACACCATCAGCCGCTCCAGCCACGTGCGCTCGCCGCCCATGTTGTCGCCGTGGGCCACGAGCACCCTCCGGCCCGAGAGTTCGAACACTTCGGGAACCGTGTGCATCACCACGCCGCACTCGCGGCTCAGGTAGTCGCAGGCCCACATGTCGTGGTTGCCCGTGAAGAAATGGATCGTCACGCCGCGGTCGGTCAGCTCCGAGAGCTTGCCCAGCAGGCGCGTGAATCCCTGGGGCACCACCCGCCGGTATTCGAACCAGAAATCGAACACGTCGCCCACGAGGAAGATGGCCTCGGCATCGGCCGACACCTCTTCCAGCCAGCGCACGAGCAACTTTTCCCGGCGCCGCGGATCGCCGCAGCCCGAGCCCAGGTGCATGTCCGATGCGAAATAGTACACGCTCTCCCGGATTTTACAGCAAACCCTTCACCTTTTCGACCAGCACCGCACCGTAGAGGTCGCGCCCCACGATGTTGCCCTCGCGGTCGATCAGAAAGTTGGTCGGCACGCTGCGGATGTTGTAGAGCCGGGCGGCGGGACTCTCCGCCCCCCGGAAGTCGCAGACGCTCACCCAGGGCAGCTTCTGGTTCTGCACCGTGGTCACCCACAGCGGCTTGGAGTCGTCGAGCGACACCTGGTACACCTCGAAACCGCGCCCCTTCAGCTCGTCGTAATGCTCCTTCATCTCGGCGTTCATCAGCCGGCTGCGGTCGGAAACCGCCGACCAGAAGTCGAGCAGCACCACCTTGCCCTCCAGCGAGGAGAGCCGTATCTTTTTCCCGTACATGTCGGGCAGTTCCAGGTCGGGATAGTTCATCGACCGGACCCCGTCGCTCCGGGAGAGGAGCTGCTGGAGCGTGTTCCCGGCGGTCATGTTCTGTATCTGGCGGCGCAGCGGGGCCAGGTAGGGCGACCCGGGCAGGCGGGACTCCACCGAGTCAGCCACCATGCGGTAGTAGACCACGTCCCCCTCGCCGTTGAAGAGCGCGTTGTCGTTGGGCAGCCGCTGGTAGAGGGCGTAGAAGGCGGCCAGCGAACCCGGATTGCCCACGATGAAGGCGATCTGCTCGCGTTTGGTCTTATAGAACTGGCGGGCGTAGTCCGAAGCGATCCGGCGGCGCAGGGAGTCCTCGCCGGGTTCGAGTTTCGCATAGCGCCCCGTGATGGAATCCAGCGCCGAGGCTCCCTCGACCATGATGCGGCTGAGCTCCTTCATCAGGGCCGAACCCTCCGACCCCTGCACGGTGTAGTTCCGCGAGAGGCGGCCCATCGAACTGATCTTCACGTGCTCCCCGGCCTCAAGCAGCAGGGGGATCGACTCCTCGCCGCAGCGCACGGTGTAGATGGCCGGACCCTCGGGCAGCTCCACCCGGAAACGGAAATCCCCCTTCTCGGTGGTCTTCGCCGAATCGACGATGCTGTTGCCCGTCGGGGAGACCGACTCCAGATATACGGTACGCGGGTCGCCGCAGGCGAACCGTCCGCTGATCTTCGCACGATCGCCCCCGCACGAGGCCAGAAGCCCGCCCAGGGCCAACACGCACAAGCTGTATCCTTTCATTTTCTATCGTTTAGAGAAACAAATATACGAATTTTCCGCAATCCGTACACCATTAGAACGCAGGAAAACGAGAAAACGTATCGCACAGGGAAAGAAGGCAGCGAATTTGCGAAAGAGTTCGTATCTTTACCCGTCCGGAACGAACCGGCAAAAAACGAACCGAACCATGTATATCGCACGCGCCAAACGCAAAGAGAACATCGCCGAATACATCCTCTACCTCTGGCAGCTGGAAGACCTGCTGAGGGCCCTCCAGATGAGCCCCGAAGCGATCTACTCCCAGCTCGCGGAGCCGCTGCCCGCCGACGCCGCGGGCAGGCAGGAGGCTTTCCTGTGGTATATGGAGCTGGTGAACCTGCTCCGCGAGGAGGGCAAGGAGCAGCACGGCCACCTCGACCACACGCTCCACCTGATCGCAGACCTGCAGAACCTCCACCTGCAGCTGATGAAGCTGCCCGCCGGGGAGCACTACCGCACCCTCTTCGCCCGTCTGGCCCCCGAGCTGCCCCGCCTGCGCCAGGCGCTCGGCAAGCCGGAGGTGAGCGACATCGAACTCTGTTTCCGCGCCCTCTACGCCGTGATGCTCTACCGGATCAAGGACAAGGACGCCCCGGCGAACGAACAGACCGCCGTGCGGGACGTGCTGGAACTCATCTCCCCCGTCATCGCCGAGCTGGCGAAGGTCTACGGCCAGAGCGAGCGGGGAGAGATCGACCTGTTCCGCGAAGCCTGACGCGGCCCGCGCCGGCATCAAACGTTTCACCCCTGCCGGAACGGGTTCCGGCAGGGGTGACGATTATCTTTCCGGGGCCGGCAAGCGGCCCTTCCCGCAGTCGCGGACGGATCACTCCGCGCCGCTTCTCTCCCCGAAAAACTCCTCCACCGCGGCGCGGAAGCGCTCGACCGTCTCCGGCATGGGCAGGAACGACTTGCCGCCGGCGGCGTTGCGGTGTCCGCCCCCGTCGAAATAGCGGCGGGCGAAGACGTTCACGTCCACGTCGCCCCGCGAACGGAGCGACACGCGGATGAAGTTCTTCGTCTCCAGGAACATGGCCGACATCGAGACTTCGCGGATCGCCAGCGGGAAGTTGACGAACCCCTCGCTGTCGCCGATCTGGAAGCGGAAGCGGCGCAGGTCCCTCTCGGTGAGCGAAATGTAGGCCGCGCCGTAGGGGTGCATGATCTCCATCTTGCGGTTGAGCGCGTAGCCCAGAAGACGGATGCGGCCCTCCGAAAAGCTGTTGTAGACGTTGTTGTGGATCGCGGGGATGTCGATGCCGCGCTCGGCGAGCACGGCCACCGCCCGGTAGAGCTCCGGAGTGAGGTTGCTGAAGCTGAAGTTGCCCGTGTCGGTCATCATGCCCACGTAGAGCGACTCGGCCGTCGCATAGTCCACGGCCTTCTCGCCCGCCAGCGCCACGATGAGGCCGTACACCAGGAACGAGGTGGACGAGGCGGCCGGAACCGAGAACTGCAGGTCGTAGATGGCCGGGGGATTGAGGTGGTGGTCGATCAGCACGCGCCGGGCCCGGGTGTTGGCCGCGATGGCGGCGCTCATTCCCTCGAGCCGCTCGATCTGGTTGAAGTCGAGGCAGAAGATCAGGTCGGCCTCCGCGATGAAGCGGGCCACCTCCCCGTCCGTGTCCTCGCGGAAGATGCGCAGGTGGCCGATGTCGGTCATCCAGCCCAGAAATGCCGGGTAGCGGTTGGGCACCGCGCAGCACACCTCATGGCCCATGCCCGCCAGCAGCCTGCGCCAGGCCAGCGCCGAACCGATGGCGTCGCCGTCGGGATTGGTGTGGGCCACCACCGCGATCCTCTGCCCGCCCGGAGCGAGCAGCCGCTTCAGTCTCTCCAAGTCGTTGCGATCTATCATCACCGTAATCCTTTCTTTCCGTTTTTTCAGATTTACCTTCGGGATTGAAGGGGCAAAAGTAACGAAATTTCCCGAAATCCGCCATCATCCCCGCACGATTTCCCGGACGGACCGCCTTCCGCCCGTCCGGAAAGGCGGGAGACAGGGGTTCCGGCAAGTTTTTTTGATGTCACGGACGCACTCCGGAACGGAAATACTCCCTCCGGGGGGAACGGAGACAGAAGCGGAGGGCACCCCGGACCGCGTTCCGGACGGAGCGGGAAGAGGGGCCGAAAATCACTCTCCGGGAAGCGCCGTGCGCACGTATCCCCCGGCCGCCTTACGGTCGAGCGACGAGAAGGGCAGTTCGCGGAACCCGCTCCCCTCTCTGCCGCTGCGCACCGGAACGGCAGAAAGGGTCTCTCCGCCGGAGATCAGCGAGAGGGCCCGGTCCAGCAGGGGCTCCGAGAGGTCGCCCAGCGGGGGGAGACGGAACTCCTCGCCCGCCACCGGATCGGGCAGTTCGTCCGCCTCGTAGGCTTCGCTGCCGGCGGCGTCCGTGCCGGGCGGGAAGCCGTTGGCGAAGTCCGACTCGTTCCGGGCGTTGAAGTTCTGGAAGCAGATCGGACGGATATAGTACTCCGTCCCTCCGAACACACCCCCGGCATAGGGGGTTCCGGCCGTGGTGGTCCGGTCGAAGAGGTAGGAGCCCACGTTCTTTCCCTCGGTCCGCTTACCGATCAGGTGCACCGCGACGCCCGCGCCCCGCAGCCCGTTGACGAGCACCTCGCTGGCCGAGGCGGTGCGGGAAGAGGCCAGCACCCAGAGCCGATCCAGCCCGAGGCAGACGCCCTCCCCGCCGGTGAAATTCCCCTCGGACATCTGGGATAGGGTGAGGAAGCGTTCGTCCGTATAGCGTCCCGCGTTGTCGCGCACCCGGTTGAACACCGTCCCGGCCCGGTCCGCCGGGGCGATCATGCTGGCCAGCAGCTGGCACGAGAGAGCGTAGCCGCCCGGATTGTAGCGCAGGTCGAGCACCAGGTCGTCGAGGGGGGCCATCTCCCGCAGCGCCTCCTTCAGCGCATCGTCGTAGGTGCGGTCGTCGTAATCGTCCTCGAAGGTCGAGGGGTCGCGTCCGCGGTCGAAACCGTTGTAGACCAGATAGCCCACCCGGCGGCCGCCCACCTCGTGCACCGCATGGAGGTGGACCGGACTGTCGTCCACGGCCCCGGCCGTCAGCCTCACCTTCTGCGGCGTGTCGTCACGGACGATCAGCCGGCCCGCGGGAGTGCATTCGATCGGCACCACCGTCACCTCGGCCTGTGCGCTTCCCGAACCGGGGAGCAGCTTCCGGGCGAGGTCCGCGTAGTTCGAATCGGTGAAGGCCACGCCGTCCACCTCCATGATCCAGTCGCCGCGCCGCAGGCCCGCCCGGTCGGCCGGGGAGTCCGGCACCGTGTAGAGCACCTGCGCGAAGACGAGGGTCCCGCCGGTCGAGCGGAATCCGTATATCTGGAACTCGAACCCGAAGGAGCGCGTGCCCGACACCGAGCGCACGGCCGGCTCCACGGAGCGGATATAGGAGTAGGGCGACCAGACGGAACCGAACGACTCCACCGTACCGTCGTGCGGCTCGCCCGAAGGCAGGAGACCGAGGCCCGAGAAGGAATAGCTCCCGGGCACCGGCCTCTTGAGCAGGGAGCGGAAAAACTCCTCGTAGCCGAGCGAATAGTCGGGCGACGGGGTGATCTCCCCGTTCCAGAGATAGCTCACCTTCATCACCTTGTAGACCCAGCGGTTCAGTTCGCCGTCCGCCGGAGCGGAACCGTCTCCCCCGCCGGAGACCTCCTCCTTGCCGCAACCCGCGGCCAAAACGCCCGCTGCGATCAGAGGCAGCAGGCGGCAGTACCACACTTTTTTCATAGCGATTTCATGGATCGGAACCGGATAAAAGCCGTCCGCACCCTCCCCGGCCTCCCGCAGCTCCGTCCCCGGAAAGGGAGACGGCACCGGCGGAAGCCCGGCGAAAATCCGGACAGGACCTAAAGCTACGAAAAATTTTCCGAGGCCGCTCCCCTTTGCGGCACTATTTCGACACGGGAGCCTCTTTTTTCTCCCCGGCGGCCGCCTTCCGGGCCGCCGCCTGTCCGTAGCGGCACCAGCGGAGGATGCCGCACTCCCCGCATCGGGGTTTGCGGGCCGTGCAGACGTAGCGCCCGTGCAGGATGAGCCAGTGGTGCGCCACGGGCAGCAGCGGGGCGGGGATGTGATCGGTCAGCTGCAGCTCGGTCTGGAGCGGGGTCTTCGCCCCGCGGGTGAGGCCGATGCGGGCCGACACGCGGAAGACGTGGGTGTCGACCGGCATGACGAACTTGTTGTAGATGACCGAGGCCACCACGTTGGCCGTCTTGCGGCCCACGCCGGGCAGCCGCTGCAGCTGCTCCACGTCGTCGGGCACCACGCCCCCGAACTCCGAAGAGAGCATCCGGGCCATGGCCGCCAGGTTCTTCGCCTTGTTGTTGGGATAGGAGATGCTGCGGATGTAGGGATAGATGTCGTCCTGGGTGGCCGTGGCCATCGAAGCCGCGTCGGGCCACCGTTCGAACAGCGCGGGAGTGGTCATGTTCACCCGCTTGTCGGTGCACTGGGCCGACAGGATCACGGCCACCAGCAACTGGAACGGGTCCGTGTAGTGCAGTTCGGAACCCGCCGAGGGCATCGCCTCCGAAAAGTAGGCGATCACCCCTTCGTAACGCTCTTTGATCGTCATATCGTTCGAGAGTTAAAATGGATGTGTCACATGACCGATTCGATCACCGGGATCACCAGCGAGGTGGCCACGCCCATCAGCCCGATGGCCGCGCCCCCGATGGCGCCCTCCACGGCCCCCAGCTCCATGGCCTTGGCCGTGCCCATGGCGTGCGAGGCGGCGCCCATGGCCAGCCCCCGCGCCACGCTCTGCTTCACCCCGGCCGTGCGGAGCAGCCACGGGCCGAAGATGCTCCCGAAGATGCCCGCCACGATCACCGCCACGGAGGTCAGGGCCGGAATCCCGCCCGAATGTTCCGAGACGGCCAGCGCGATCGGCGTGGTGACCGACTTGGGCTGGAGCGAGGCCACGATCGCGTGTCCCGCGCCCAGCCAACGGGCGATCAGCACCACGCTCACCACCCCCAGCACGCTGCCCACGAAGACGGAGAAGAGGATCGAGAGCTCCTTGCCGCGGATCTGTTCGAAATTCTCGTGCAGGAGGTAGCCCAGCGCCACCACCGAGAGGCCCAGCATGAAGTTGATGATGCCGTTGGCCTCGTAGTAGGCCCGGTAGTCCACGCCGGTCCATTTCAGGAAGAGGATGATGACCACCATCGAGACCAGCAGCGGGTGGAGAACGCTCCAGCCCGTGCGTCGGTAGAGCGTGACGGCCCCCCAGTAGACCCCGACCGTGAGGGTCAGCAGGAAGAGCGGCTCCGAAATCCAGCCGTCCAGCAGCGCGGTCATGGCCGTACCTCCTTTCCCTCCTCTCCGGCGGCCCGGGAATCCCCCTCCGACGGCTCCCGGTGCCAGCGGCCCACGGAGTGGCCGGCCCGGCGCACGGCCATATAGCGGCGCGGATGGAGCGACCCGGCCGTCTGCTGCACCCGGCCCACCACGACGATCACCAGCACCGTGCTCACCACGAGCGAGACGAGAATGGCCCAGAGGTTGCCCCCGATCATCGAATAGGTGGTCATCAGGCCCACACCCACGGGCACGAAAAAGAGCATCATGTTGTCCAGCAGCAGGTTCACGATCCCCGCCACCTCCTCCGCCCGCACCACGCGGCTCCTGAGCGCCGCGAAGAGCACGAGCATGCCCAGCACGCTGCCCGGCAGGAAGCCGCCCAGCAGCGCGGCGAGCAGGTCGCCCGCCAGGTAGGCCAGCAGTATGAAAAACAGTCCTTTCATCCTTCCGTTCTTTCCGGTTCGTTCCGCGTCAGCCGATCACCGTCAGCCGCGCGAACTTGCTCAGCAGGGTTTTGCGTCCGGCGCCGTCGAACTCCACCACGAGCTTCACGTCGTCCGAGGCGCGCTCCACGGCCACGATCCGGCCCCGGCCGAACTTGCCGTGCTCGACCGTCATTCCCTCGGCGTAGGCCGCCGTTCCGGACGAGGGTGCGGAGAAGCGGCTCGGAGGCACGTCGCCCTCCACGGCCGGGGAGGCGGCACGCACGCCCATGCTCCTGAAGCGGGTCCCCTCGCCCACCTGCGGCCGGGGCACCTCCACCCTCTCCACGGGCCGCGGGGCCGCGGGCGATCCTCCGCCCGGCCGGGGACTGACCCACCGCCGGGCCGCCTCGCCCCGCTGCGTATTGTATTCGCGGTCGGCGGACGAACGGCCGTCGCGCCCGGCATACCCACCGCGCGCCGCACCGCCGCCGTACCCCTCCCGGGAAGCTCCGTAACGGCCCGCCGGGGCTCCGCCGGACTCCCGTTCGGCGAAACGCCGCCGGGCTCCCTCGACGGGGTGTTCCTCCCCGCCTTCGCCGGGGCCCTCCAGGTCGAAGGCGATGTCCAGGTATTTCGGGTCGATCTCCGAGAGGAAGCGGCTCGGGCGACAGAACTCCGTGTTGCCCCACTTGAAACGTGTCTCGGAAAAGGTCAGCACCGCCGCCTCCTTCGCCCGCGTGAGGGCCACGTAGAAGAGCCTCCGCTCCTCCTCCAGCCCCTCGAGCGTGCCCATCCCCATCAGGTTGGGGAAGAGGTTCTCCTCCAGCCCCACGATGAAGACGAAGCGGAACTCCAGCCCTTTGGCGCTGTGGACGGTCATGAGCGTCACCTTGTTCCGCTCGTCGGGCTTCTCGTTGTCGGCGTCGGTGAGCAGGGCCACGTTCTGGAGCCACTCCTCCAGTGTGGGAGGACCCGACACCTGCACCCCGGCCCCCTCCGGCAGCCCCTCCGCCTCTTCGGGCGAGGACTCCTGCATGCGCAGCTCCTCCTCGCGCTGCTCCTCGAAGGTCTTCATCGAGTTGAGCAGCTCCTGTATGTTGTCGAGCGCGCTCATCGCCTCGGGCGTGTTCTCCATCTTGTAGAGCCCGATGATCCCGGAGCGCGCGGCGATCTCCAGCCCCATGTCGTACAGGCCGGTGGTGGCCCGCATCAGCGACAGCGAACGGATCAGCTCCACGAACTCGCCCACCTTCCTCCCCGCTCCGGACTTCAGCGCCAGATCGTCGGCCGGCAGCATCGAAACCGCCTCCCAGAGGCTCACCCCGTGGGCGGCGGCCGCCTCGCCGATCCGGTTCAGGGTCACGTCGCCGATCCCCCGGGCCGGATAGTTGACGATGCGGCGGAACGCCTCGTCGTCCTTCGGGTTGACCACCAGCCGGATGTAGGCGATCAGGTCCTTCACCTCCTTGCGCTGGTAGAAGGAGAGACCGCCGTATATCTTATAGGGAATACCCCGCCGGCGCAGCGCCTCCTCCATCACGCGCGACTGCATGTTCGTGCGGTAGAGCAGCGCCGCCTCGCTCCAGTCGGCCCCGCTGTCGCGCACCCGGGCCCGCAACTCGTCGGCCACCAGCGACGCCTCCTCCTGGTCGGTGTAGGCCTTCAGCACCTTGATCGCCTCGCCTTTGGCCCCCTCGGAGAAGGACTCCTTCCTGATCTGGTTGCGGTTCTTCCCGATCACGCTGTTGGCGGCGTTCACGATGGTCTGCGTCGAACGGTAGTTCTGCTCGAGCTTGAAGATCTCCGCCCCCGGAAAGTCGTTGCGGAAACGGAGGATGTTCTCGATCTTCGCCCCGCGGAACGAGTAGATGCTCTGCGCGTCGTCGCCCACCACGCAGACGTTGGAGTGGTGCTGGGCCAGCCGCCGGATGATGATGTACTGGGCGTAGTTGGTGTCCTGGTACTCGTCCACCAGAATGTAGCGGAACATCTGCTGGTACTTGGCCAGCACCTGAGGGAAGTCGCGGAACAGGATGTTGATGTTGAGCAGCAGGTCGTCGAAGTCCATCGCCCCGTACTCCCGGCACCTAGCGGCATAGCGTTTGTATATCTCGCAGAGCTGGGGCACCTTCCGCTCGCGGTCCTCGCCCACCAGCGCGGCGTTGGCCTCGTAGGCCTCCGGCGTCACCAGATTGTTCTTGGCCAGCGAGATGCGGGCCTGGATGGCCGCCGGCTTGTAGGTCTCGTCGCTGAGGGAGAGCTCCCGGACGATGGTCTTGATGACATTGCGGCTGTCGGCCGTGTCGTAGATAGTGAACGACTGGGGGTAGCCCAGCGAGGCGGCCTCGGCGCGCAGGATGCGCGAAAAGATGCTGTGGAAGGTCCCCATCCAGATGTAGCGGCTGCGGGCCTGTCCCACCAGCGCGGCGATCCGCTCGCGCATCTCGGCGGCGGCCTTGTTGGTGAAGGTGAGGGCGAGGATCGTGTGGGGGGCGACCCCCTGCTCGAGCATGTAGGCGATGCGGCAGGTGAGCACGCGGGTCTTGCCCGATCCGGCGCCCGCCACGATCAGCGAAGGCTTCTCGAAATGGACCACGGCGGCACGCTGGGCCTCGTTCAGGTTCTTTATGTAATCCGACACTTCGTTTCCGTTTTGGGCGCAAAGTTACGAACGAAAAATGTGAAAAGCGGGAGTAATTTTCTTTTTTTTATAATAACTTTGCCTTCCGTTCGTTATGAACGCGGAGACCGGACAAACCGAAAACAAGATAAACAGAGTTATGAGTGAGGTAATCAACATCAAGGAACTCAACGAGCGCATCGAACGCGAAAGCGTCTTCGTCGACACGCTGAACATGGAGATGGGCAAAGTGATCGTGGGCCAGAAGCATCTGGTGGACACCCTGCTGATCGGCCTGCTCTCCAACGGGCACATCCTGCTGGAAGGCGTTCCCGGGCTGGCCAAGACGCTGGCCATCACCACGCTGGCGCAGGCCGTGGATGCCAAGTTCAGCCGTATCCAGTTCACCCCCGACCTGCTGCCCGCCGACCTGATCGGTACGCTGATCTACTCGCAGAAGAGCGAGGAGTTCACCGTGAAGAAGGGTCCCGTGTTCGCCAACTTCGTGCTGGCGGACGAGATCAACCGGTCGCCGGCCAAGGTGCAGAGCGCCCTGCTCGAGGCGATGCAGGAGCGCCAGGTGACCATCGGCGACCAGACCTATCCCCTGCCCCGGCCGTTCCTCGTGCTGGCCACGCAGAACCCGCTGGAACAGGAGGGGACCTACCCCCTGCCCGAGGCGCAGGTGGACCGTTTCATGCTCAAGGCCCGGATCACCTATCCCAAGAAGCAGGAGGAGCGCGACATCGTGCGCCTGAACCTGCTGGGCGGCGGCCTTCCCCGGCCCAACCGCGTGATCTCGCCCGAGGACATCGTGAAGGCCCGCGAAGTGGTCGGCGACGTCTACATGGACGAGAAGATCGAAAAATACATCGTGGACATCATCTTCGCCACGCGCGAGCCGCAGGAGTACGGGCTGGCCTCGCTCTCGCCGCTCATCGGCTACGGCGGCTCGCCCCGTGCCAGCATCTCGCTGGCCAGGGCCTCGAAGGCCTACGCCTTCATCAAGCGCCGCGGGTACGTGATCCCCGAGGACGTGCGGGCCGTATGCCACGACGTGTTGCGCCACCGCATCGGGCTCACTTACGAGGCCGAAGCCGAGAACATCGACAGCGAGGAGATCATCACCGAGATCCTGAACAAGGTGGAGGTACCCTAATCCCTTTCCCCGGCCATGGAAACGAGCAGCGACATACTCAAACAGGTCCGCAAGATCGAGATCAAGACGCGCGGCCTCTCCAACGACATCTTCGCGGGGCACTACCACAGCGCCTTCAAGGGGCGCGGCATGGCTTTCAGCGAGGTGAGGGAGTACCGCATCGGCGACGACGTCCGCGACATCGACTGGAACGTCACCGCCCGCAGCCGCAAGCCCCACATCAAGACCTACGAGGAGGAGCGGGAGCTCACCATGATGCTCCTGGTGGACGTCAGCGGATCGCGCCTGTTCGGCACCACGGACAAGCTCAAGAAGAACACCATCACCGAGATCGCCGCCGTGCTGGCCTTCTCCGCCGCCGAGAACAACGACAAGGTGGGCTGTATCTTCTTCAGCGACCGCGTGGAGAAGTTCATCCCGCCGAAAAAGGGGCGCTCCCACATCCTGATGATCATCCGCGAGCTGATCGAGTTCCGTCCCGAGCACCGCACCACCTCCCTTTCGGAGCCCCTGCGCTACCTGACCAACCTCATCAAGAAGCGCTGCACGACCTTCATCCTCTCCGACTTCCTCGACACGAAGGAGGGCGAGAGCGCCTTCGAGGAGGCGCTCAAGATCGCCTCGGGCAAGCACGACCTGGTGGGCATCCGCATCTACGACCGTCGGGAGACGGAGCTGCCCGACGTGGGCATCGTGGAGCTGCAGGACGCGGAGACGGGCCGCAAGGCGTGGGTGGACACCTCCTCCCGCACCGTGCGCGACACCTACCGCCGCCGCTGGGAGGAGAGCAGCCGCGCGATCGACACCACGCTCAGGCGCAGCCGCGTGGACAGCGTGTCGGTGGCCACGGGCGAGGACTACGTGAAGTCGCTCATCAAGCTCTTCAAGAAACGGTGACGCCTCCCCTCCGCCGGGGAAGCGTCCGGCACAGAAACGAAACCTTATTTTATCGACATACAAAGACTATGTCCGTAACGAACATACCGCATTTTACGATCCGCACGGCGCTCGCGGCGGTGCTGGCCGCAGGCGCGCTCGCGGCGGAGGCGCAGAACGCCCCGGCCGGTTCCGGGGCCGGGAAGGCGGCGGAGGGAGCCCCCGTCGTCCGCGCCCGCTTCGAGCCCGACAGCGTGGGGATCGGCGACGCCTTTCTGCTCAGGGTCGAGGTCGAGAAGGACATCGTGCAGCAGATCGGCTTCCCCCAGTTCGACAACAACAAGCTGGGCGACGTGGTCGAGATCATGGAGGAGAGCGCCTGCGACACGCTCGCCCGGGAGGGCCGCCGCGTGACCCTCGGCAAGAGCTACCGGCTCATCTCCTTCGACGAGGGGATCTACCGCATGGGGCATTTCCCGATGCTCTACATGGACAAGAACATCACCGACACGCTCTACTCGCGCGACTCGCTCAACCTCTTCGTGGGCACCTACCAGATCGACACCGCGACTCAGACCATCTACGACATCCTGCCCCCGATGGAGACCCCCTTCCGGCCGGGCGAGATCAGCGGCTACGTGCTCTGGGGGCTGCTGGGCGCCGCCGTACTGGGCGTGCTCGCATGGCTCCTCGTGAAGTACCGCCGCCGGCTGCCGGGCCTGGGGCCCAAGCCCAAGGAGCCGCCCCACGTGATCGCCATCAAGGCGCTCGAGGCGCTCCACAACCAGAAGGTGTGGCAGAACAACCGGCATAAGCTCTATTATACGCGGCTGACCGACATCCTGCGCGAATACCTCACGGGACGTTTCGGCGTGCGGGCCATGGAGATGACCTCGGACGAGATCATGGAGGCCGTCCGCGGGCTCGACCTCCCGGCCAGGAGCGCCGGGGAGCTGAACGCCCTGCTGCGCACGGCCGACCTAGTGAAATTCGCCAAGCACGTCCCCGAAGCGGAGGAGAACGAGAGCTCCTACCTGAGCGCCTACTACTTCGTGGAGGAGACCAAGGAGGCCACCGAGACGGCGATCGAAAGTCCCGACACTCCGGTGGAGCCGGTCACCCCGGCAGACAGGAAGGCCCCTTCCGCCGCGCCGGCCGCGGAAGGAGAGGCGGCCCTCCCCGCATCCGGGGCGTCCGCACCGGGCACGGCAGGCGACGGAACGCCTGAGAAGCGGCCTGTGCCGCCCCCCGCACCCCAACCGAGAAAGGAGGAGGAACGATGAAACGGATCGCAGTCATGACGCTGGCCGCCCTGTTCTGTTCGGCGGGGCTCCACGCACAGAAATATCCCGAACGCCGATACGTCCGTTCGGGCAACGAGGCATACGAACGGAGCAACTACGTGGAGAGCGAGGCGGCCTACCGCCGGGCGCTGGAGAAGACGCCCGGCTCCTACGAAGCGCAGTTCAACCTGGGCAACGCCCTCTACCGGCAGGGACGCTACCCCGACGCCGCGCAGGTGTACGGGCAGCTGGCCGCCGACTCCACGCAGACGGAGCGTGCGGCGGGCGCCTTCTACAACACGGGCAACGCCCTGTTCCAGCAGCGCCAGCTGGAGCAGGCGCTCGAAGCCTACAAGAACGCCCTGCGTCTGAACCCCGGGGACGAGCAGGCCAAGTTCAACCTGGCCTACACCAAGAAGCTGCTCGACAAGGACAAGAACGGCGGCGGGGGCGGAGGCGACCAAAACCGAAACGACCAGAATCAAAACGACAAGGACAAGAACCGGCAGGGCGGAGACGACCGGAAAGACCCGGACAAGAAGGGGCAGGAGAAGAACGACCCCGACCGGCAGCAGGGCGGAGAGAATCCGGACAGGAACCGTCAGGAGCCCGGGAAGTCCGACCCTTCGGAGGGGCAGCCGCGCGAAGGCGGCATGAGCCGCGAAGAGGCCGACCAGATGCTCCAGGCCATGCAGAACGAGGAGAACAAGACCCGCGAAAAGGTCAACGCGCAGAAGGCGAAGGCCGTGGGCCGTTCGGGTAAAAACTGGTAAAGAGAGAAGTACGTCATGGATATCATACGTTTCGCAAATCCGCACCTGCTCTGGCTGCTGCTCCTGCTGCCGGCCATGATCGGGTACTACGTCTACCGCAACCGGCAGGGGGGCGCCACCCTCCGCATCTCCACGCTGGACGGGGTGAAAGGGGCCCCGAAGACCCTGCGCTACCGGCTGCGGCACCTGCCCTTCGTGCTGCGCTGCTGCACGGTGGCGCTGCTGGCCGTGGCCATGGCCCGTCCGCAGAGCTCGGAGAGCAACAGCCGCTCCACCACCGAAGGCATCGACATCGTGCTGGCGCTCGACGTCTCGACCAGCATGCTGGCCCGCGACTTCGACCCCGACCGCATCGGCGCCGCGAAGGAGGTGGCCGCCAAGTTCATCGTGGACCGTCCGAACGACCGGATCGGGCTGGTGATCTTCGCCGGGGAGAGCTTCACGCAGAGCCCGCTGACCACCGACAAGAAGTCGCTGCTCAACCTGCTGGGGCAGGTGCAGAGCGGCATGATCGACGACGGAACGGCCATCGGCACCGGTCTGGCCACGGCCATCAACCGCCTGCGGGAGAGCGACGCCAAGAGCAAGGTGATCATCCTGCTCACGGACGGCGTGAACAACGTGGGGCAGATCGCCCCCCTCACCGCGGCCGGAATCGCCGAAGAGTACGGCATCCGTGTCTACACCGTGGGCGTGGGCTCGATGGGCACGGCCCCCTATCCGGCCGTGGACATCTGGGGCAACATCTCCTTCGTCCCGGCCAAGGTGGAGATCGACGAGGAGGTGCTCACCCGGATCGCGGAAGAGACCGGGGGCGAGTATTTCCGGGCCACGGACAACAAGACCCTCTCCGCGATCTACGACAAGATCAACCAGCTGGAACGCTCCAGGGTCGAGGTCGACAACTTCACCCGCTACCACGAGCGGTTCGCCCCGTTCCTGCTGGCGGCCGTCCTGCTGCTGGTAGCCGAATTCCTCACCAAGTTCATCTGGCTCCGCCAGATCCCCTAACACCCGCACGTCATGTTCAGATTCGAATCCCCCCATATCCTCTGGCTGCTGATCCTCGTCCCGCTGCTGATCGGCGGCTACCTCTGGGCCGCCCGGCTCTACCGCCGGCGGCTGGCCCGCTTCGGCGAACCGGAGACCGTCCGCACGCTCATGCCCGACGCATCGCCCCTGCGCGTGCGCAACAAGTTCATCCTCTGTCTCGCGGCCCTCGGGCTGCTGGTCGTGGCGCTGGCCCGCCCGCAGTTCGGTTCGAAACTGCGCGAGGTGACGCGGCAGGGCATCGAGATCATGCTGGCGGTGGACGTCTCCAACAGCATGCTGGCACAGGACTTCGAGCCCAACCGGCTCGAACGCACCAAATTCGCCATCAACCGCCTGCTCGAAGGGCTCCGCCAGGACCGCGTGGGGCTGGTCGCCTTTGCCGGCGACGCCTACGTGCAGCTCCCCATCACGGCCGACTACGTGACGGCCCGCAACTTCGCCGCCCAGCTCTCGCCCACGATGGTCTCGCGGCAGGGCACGGCCATCGGCGCGGCCATCGACCTGGCCGCCAGCTCCTTCTCCTCGGGCAGCGAGGGGAGCCGGGTGCTGATCGTCATCTCGGACGGAGAGAACCACGAGGACGACGCCCTGGCCGCGGCGAAACGGGCTGCCGAGCAGGGTATCAAGATCTACACGATCGGTATCGGCACCCCCGAGGGGGCCCCGATCCAGATCGGCGGAGAATTCCTGAAGGACGACCAGGGCAACATGGTGGTCTCGAAGCTCGACGAGCCCTCGCTGGAGGAGATCGCCCTCTCCACGGGCGGTGCCTACATCCGGGCCACGAACAAGAGCATCGGGCTGGAGGAGATCATCGCCAAGATCAACCAGACCGAGAAGAAGAAGCTCACCTCCACCATCTTCGAGGAGTTCAACGAACAGTTCCAGTACCTGGTGGGGGCGGCGCTGCTCCTGCTGCTCGCCGACGTGCTGATGCTCAGCCGCCGCAACCGCATCTTCGCCCGGTTCAACATCTTCAACCGCAGCTGACCGCACCGCCGGGACCCCGGTTGCGGCCATCCTTCTGCCGATGAACCGGGAGAACCTCATCGGCCCGGCGCACCTCGCCGTCTTCGCGGGTGCGTCCGTCCCCATGCGGAGATACCGGCTCCATCCGACCCTCACCGGCTGCCCGGCCGGAACGGCCGGAACGAGCCGCGACCGACCGGAGTTGTCCGGAAAATTGTGTAATTTCGCAACGTGCGGGAACTCCACCCGGCACCGAAAACCATACACGACCATGAAGAAAGCACTCCGAACGATCCTCCTGCTGCTCCTGCCGCTGCTCGCGGCCTGCGGGAAACAGGAGGGAGGCGGGACGGTCCCCCCGGCCCCCGACTATGCCGACGCGACCTACTGGTACGAGCTCTCCGCCCCCGACCGGGCGGTGGACATCTTCTACGTCTACCCCACCGTGGGGACCGTTCCCACCGACGAACACGGCAACGTGCTCGAATACACGAACGTAGACCAGCCGCGCGAACGGGAGGCCGCCGTGGCCAATCAGCGGTTCAACCGGGAAGCCTACGCGGCCGGGCGGTTCAACTTCTTCGCCCCCTACTACCGGCAGATCACCATGGCCGTCTACGAGGCCGGACCCGAGGCGGTGGAGGCCCGGAGCGACATTCCCCGCGGAGACATCCGCCGCGCCTTCGACTACTACATGGAGCACCTCAACGGCGGACGTCCGTTCCTGCTGTTGGGCCACAGCCAGGGATCGGCCGTGCTGATCGACCTGCTCAAGCACGGCATGAGCGAGGCCCGGCGCTCCCGCATGGTGGCCGCCTACCTGATCGGCTACCAGATCACCCGGGAGGAGCTCGGACGCTATCCCGACCGCCTGCGCCCGGCCGCGGGTCCCGACGACACGGGGGTGATCGTCCTCTACAACTCGCTCACCGACCCGGCGGCCCGCTCGCCCCTGATGGACCGTTCGGCGGTCTGCATCAATCCCCTCAACTGGCGCACGGACGGCACCCCCGCCTCCCGCGCCGAGCACCGGGGCATCATCCGCTACAATCCCGGCACGGACTCCTACGACGAAGTGCCCGGCTACACGACCGGCGCCCGCATCGAGGACCATTACCTGATCTGCGACGACATCGACCCCCGCGAATGTTACGCCGAGGAGTACCGGGAGCTCTTCCCGCTGGGCAACCTCCACTTCATGGATTCGTGGCTCTATGCGGTGAACCTGCGCGAGAACATGGTCCTGCGGAGCGAAGCCTTCCTCTCGTCGGCGCAACGGTGAATCTTTTCGGAACCGCCGCGATTTTCCGGAGCGGGGAGAGCCGGATTTTTGGAAAAATTGCGTAGCTTTGCGGGAACAGAAAACCGATGCCTGTCCGCTATTTCAAATACGACAAGCCCTTCCGGCTCGAAAACGGGGAGGAACTTCCCGAACTCACCATCGCATACCACACTTTCGGAAAACCGAAAGGGGACAATACGATCTGGGTGTGCCATGCCCTGACGGCCAATTCGGACGTGGCCGACTGGTGGCCCCACTCGGTGGAGCAGGGCCGGTTTCTCGACCCGAGGCGCTATTTCGTGGTGTGCGCCAACATCATCGGCTCCCACTACGGCTCGACCGGGCCGCTGAGCGTCAATCCCGCCACGGGCCGCCCCTACTACGACACGTTCCCCTTCATCACCGTGCGCGACATGGTCGCCGCCCACCTGCTGCTGGCCGACCACCTCGGCATCCGCCGCATGCGGGCCATCGTGGGCAGTTCGATCGGAGGGTTCCAGGCGATGGAGATGGCCCTCTCGCGCCCGGGAATCGCGGAGAAACTGGTGCTGATCGCCACCGCCGCCCGCAGCCAGCCGTGGGCCATCGCCTTCAACGAATCGCAGCGCATGGCCATCGAGGCCGACGCCACCTACGGACGGCCCGAGCCCGACGCCGGGATGAAGGGCATGCGCGTGTCGCGGTCGATCGGCCTGCTGAGCTACCGGGGCTCCTCGGCCTACAACGCCACCCAGCAGGAGAACGACACGATGTACAAGGTGGCCGGTTTCCGCGCCACCACCTACCAGCAGTACCAGGGCGACAAGCTCTGCCGACGCTTCGACGCCTACTCCTACTACCGCCTCACGCAAGCGTTCGACTCCCACAACGTGGGCCGCTACCGGGGCGGCATCGAGAGCGCCCTCGGCCAGATCGCCTGCCCCACGCTGGTGGTGGGCATCTCGTCGGACATCATCTTCCCCGTATCGGAGCAGATATACCTCTACCGCCACATCCCCGGCGCCCGGCTGCACCTGATCAGCTCGCCCTTCGGGCACGACGGGTTCCTGGTGGAGCACGACAAGCTCAACGCCCTGCTCAAACCCTTTCTGGCAGACTGACCCATACAACACAACATACACACATTAAGCCATACGCAATGAAATTACCCGAATCCGTCAACGTGTTACTCCTGGGCTCCGGCGGCCGCGAACACGCGATCGCCCGCCAGATTTCGCTCAGCCCCCGCACCGCACGCCTCTACATCGCACCCGGCAACGCCGGAACCGCGGCGCTGGGTACCAACGTGGAACTCTCGCCCACCCATTTCGGCACGCTGAAACAGTTCGTCCTCACCAACAATATCAACCTGGTCATGGTAGGGCCCGAGGAGCCCCTCGTCAAGGGGATCTACGACTTTTTCCACGAAGACAGCGACATCCACCACATTCCGGTGATCGGTCCGTCGGCCGCAGGGGCCCGGCTCGAAGGGAGCAAGGATTTCGCCAAGGCCTTCATGGCCCGCCACGGCATCCCCACGGCCGCCTACCGCAGTTTCACGAAGGAGACGCTCGATGAAGGACGCCGCTTTCTGGAGACCCTGAAGGCACCCTACGTGCTCAAGGCCGACGGGCTGGCCGCCGGCAAGGGCGTGCTGATCCTCCCCTCGCTCGACGAGGCGAAGGAGGAACTGGGCCGGATGCTGGAAGGCAAGTTCGGCGCCGCGGGCAACACGGTGGTGATCGAGGAGTACCTGGACGGCATCGAGTGTTCGGTCTTCGTGGCCACCGACGGCGCCCACTACAAGATTCTCCCCGTAGCCAAGGACTACAAGCGCGTCGGAGAGGGCGACACGGGCCTCAACACGGGCGGCATGGGCGCCGTATCGCCCGTTCCGTTCGCCGACGACGTCTTCATGGAGAAGGTGCGCACGACGATCGTGGAACCCACCGTGGAGGGGCTCCGGAAAGAGAAGATCGACTATAAGGGATTCATCTTCATCGGCCTGATGAATGTGGGCGGAACGCCCTACGTCATCGAATACAACGTCCGCATGGGCGACCCGGAGACCGAGGTGGTCTTCCCGCGCATCGAATCGGACATCATGGAGCTCTTCGAGGGCATGGCCCACGGGTCGCTCGACCGCTACCGGCTGAAGATCGACCCGCGCACGGCCACGACCGTGGTCTGCGTCTCGGGCGGCTATCCGGGCGACTACACGAAGGGATTCGCCATCGAGGGGCTCGACACGCCCTGCGAGAGCATCGTCTACCACGCCGGCACCGCCGTCAAAGGGGGGAAAACCGTCACCGCGGGCGGGCGCGTGCTGGCCGTCACCTCGCTGGGAGACAGCATCGCCGAGGCACTGGAAAAGAGCTACCGCACCATCTCCGGCATCCGCTACGAGGGTCTCTACCGCCGGGGCGACATCGGGCAGGACCTGATGAAACTGGAATAACCGGACCGCCCGGCAGGCCGGGTGTCCGCGCGGGTGCCGCCCGCCGAACCGCCAACAGGAAACACCATGCAACTCGACATCGTCCGCCAACCGCTTTCGCTCACCCTGCTGCTGCTCGCCCTGCTGCTGGCCCTCTTCTGGGGCAGCGGGGATGCCGGGCCGGCAGGAGTGCGGGAACGGCAGGCCCTTCCTGCGGCCGTGATGCGGGAAGCGGCGGGTCCGGCGGACCGGGCGGAGGGCAGAGCGGAGAAGAACGGAACGGGGGCCGGAGAGGATACCGCCACGCGGGCTGCGGCCCGTGCCATGCCGCTGGAGGCGCTGCTCGTGCCGGGGAGCGTCCCGCCCGGATTTCCCTACCGGCTCGGGACGGCCGCCCTGCTCTTTCTGGCGGCGCTGCTGGTCACGCGCATCGTCACCCGCAACATGGTGCTGGTGGTACGCACCTATCTGCCGGCGCTCTTCTTCGCCGTCGTCGCCTCGGGATTCTACCGTTCGGACAACGGAGCGGCCTCGGCCGTGGCCGCGCTGCTGCTCATCGCGGGTTCCGACCGGCTGATCGCGGGATTCCGGCGCAAGGCGAGTTTCGATCCGCTCTTCCGGGGAGCCTTCCTGCTGGGCACCGCCCCGCTGGTCGCCGCGCCCGCCGTGCTCTTCTTTCCGGCGGTGCCCGTGGCGGTCGTCCTCTTCCGGCGCAACGGACACGAGGCGGCTGTCGCCCTCATCGGGTACGTGCTGCCCCTGCTGGTCTGCTCCTATGTCTATTGGGGGATGGGGTATCCGTTCGGCCACGTGGGGGAAATGCTCGCCGGGGCGCTCACGACACCGGCCGTCCCCGACATGCTGACGCTGCGGGCCGGGCTCTGGCGCATGGCGCTCGCGGCCCTGCTTCTGCTGCTCACCGTCCTCTCCATCGTCTCCTTCGCGGGCCATGCGGCGCAGATGCGGACGCGCGCCCGCCGCATTTTCCTCTATTTCATCTATATGCTGGTCCCCGGAGCGGGACTTTTCCTGCTGCCGGGCCGCTCGCCGGAGATGTTCGCCCTGCTGGCCGTGCCGCTGGCGGTCATCGCCCCCAACTTCTTCGTGCGGCATACGGGAGCACTGCCCGCCCTGCTCTACCTGTCGTTGCTGCTCTGTGCAGCGGCCGTCCGCTTCCTGCCGTCACCCTTCTGATCCGGACTCCGCAGACACCACGTCCACCAGCGCGGAGGTCAGCCGGGCCAGTTCGTCGTCCGTGATAATATAGGGAGGCATCACATAGACCAGCCGTCCGAAGGGACGCACCCACACGCCGCGCTCCACGAACCGCCGCTGCATGGAGGCCATCTCCACGGGCCGCCGCATCTCGACCACGCCGATCGCCCCCAGCACCCGCACGTCGGCCACGCCCGGCAGTCCGGAAGCCGGGGCCAGTCCCCGCCGCAGGCCCTGCTCGATCTGCGCGATCCGCTCCAGGGGCGGATGTTCCGCGAGCAGTTCCAGCGAGGCGTTCGCCACGGCGCAGGCGAGCGGATTTCCCATGAAGGTGGGCCCGTGCATGAATTCGGCCGGATCGCCCGAAGAGATGGTGTCGGCCACCCCGCCCGTGGCCAGTACGGCCGCGAAACTCATGTAGCCGCCCGTGATCGCCTTGCCCACGCAGAGGATGTCGGGCGTGATGCCGGCCCACTCCGAGGCGAACATGCGGCCCGTGCGCCCGAATCCGGTGGCGATCTCGTCGGCGATGAGCAGCATGCCCAGCTCCGAGCACTTCTCCCGCAGCCGCCTGAGGTAGTCCGGATGGTAGAACCACATGCCGCCGGCCCCCTGCACCACGGGTTCGAGAATGACGGCCGCGATACGGTCGCGGTGCTCTTCGAGCAGGGCCGCCATCGGTGCGAAATCGGCCTCGTCCCACTCACCGCCGAAACGGACGGAGGGACGCGGAGCGAAGAACTGGATCGGCAGCCGCCCCGTGTAGAGCGAGTGCATGCCCCCGACCGGGTCGCAGACCGACATGGCGTGCCACGTGTCGCCGTGGTAACCGCCCCGGATCGTGGCGATGCGGTTGCGGCCCCCTTCGCCCCGGGCGTGCATGTACTGGAGCGCCATCTTCACGGCCACCTCCACGGCCACCGATCCCGAGTCGCAGAAGAAGACCCGGTCGAGTCCCTCCGGGGTCATGGCCACCAGCCGCCGGGCCAGCTCCACGGCCGGGGCGTGGGTGAGGCCGCCGAACATGACGTGGGCCATCCGCTCCGACTGCTCCCGCAGGGCGCGGTTGAGTACAGGATGGTTGTAGCCGTGCACGGCGCACCACCACGACGACATGCCGTCGATCAGGCGCCGGCCGTCCTCGAGTTCGAGCCAGACGCCCCGGGCGGAGACCACGGGATAGACCGGCAGGGGCCGGATCATGGAGGTATAGGGGTGCCAGATGTGGTCGCGGTCGAACGCCGTGTCGACACGCTGCTGTTTCGGGTCCATTCGCATCGTATTTAACGGGACAAAGATAACATTTCCCCGCCGAAACGGATCGCCCGGAGCCGCACAATATCGCATGCGGCCGGCCGGAAAGAGGGCGGACACCGGGGATCCCTCTCCGCCGCGGTCCGCGGGACACGGACGGAAGCCCCGGAAGATGAACGGGGAGGCCGCGATACCGCCGCATACAGACGGCGGAGATGACCGGAAAAAAACGGGAAGCTGGCACGAAGATTGTTCGGGTTCATTCGTAGCACATCCGTTCCGCACGGGGCGTCATTTCGTGCCGGAATAGATAATATTGTATTTTTTACAATAAAATATTGTATCGTACGTATATTAAATTGCATGCCGATTGCATTTCGTTTTTCAGACAAATCACTAATATACAACATACTACGACAATAAAGAGAAATTACATTGTAAAAATCTTGCAAAAACTATTGCTTTAATGAATTAATATTGTACATTTGTGTCAGGAGCATTCAATAATTCATCAAATATTCTATTCTCTATTATTATTCACAATTAAAAATCCAACATTATGACCAACCGTTTTCCGACTCCGACCCAACAACCGATGATCGTGAAGTATGTACAACCCTACCGCAACGGCATCCAGTCCCACAACCTCTCCCGCCACGGCATCGGCTACGTACTGCGCGGCAAAAAGTACATCTACTACGGCGACGTCCGCCACGAAGTGAACCGCGGCGACCTCTTCTACCTGAGCACCGGCCATCACTACACCGAAGACATCCCGGAAAACGGAAAGCCTTTCGAACAGATCACCTTCTACTATACGCCCGAACAGTTGGGCCGCATCCTCACCCAGCTGAGCATGAACTACCAGCTCAACATCACCAACGACCACAGCTGCGAGAACTGCCGCGAACAGAGCCACGTGATCTATCCGGCATGGAGCACCGTCCGCAACTTCTTCTCGACGATCAACCAGTACATCAAGGACGACCTGTTCACCCAGGACGAAACGGCCGAAACGCTCAAAATGACCGAACTGATGTACCTGATCCTCACACAGAACGACTGCTGCCTCAAGAGCAAGGTGCTCGGCAACATCGACCAGATGAAGGAGAACTTCGAGCAGACGATCCACCAGAACATATTCAACGACGTGTCGATCGACGAACTGGCCCAGATGTGCAACCGCAGCCTCACCTCGTTCAAGAAGGAGTTCAAGAAGCACTTTTTCGAACCGCCCCACAAATGGTTCATCAAACAGCGGCTCATGCACTCGCGCCTGCTGCTGATCTCCACCAACAAGTCCATTTCGGAGATCGGAATCGAATGCAATTTCCCGAACACCTCCCATTTCATCAAGCTCTTCAAGAAGGAGTACGGCCTCACGCCGGCCACCTACCGCGGCCGCCACAGCGAGGGAAACGCTCCTGCGGGATACCCCGCCACGGCAGGAAACACCAGCCGTGAGGTATTCCAGAGCGCATAACCCCACCCATCGGAAACACCAATTTTACCCTGAGAAACCGGACGTCGGTCTGTCTTCATCGTTTTTCGAAACAGGAGACGCAATAACGATCCAATTATCCATGCAACAAGCTATCGAATATTCTATTTAATAACGTATGACCAACCTTTTTTCCTAAAATCGTAAAATAAGGGATATTCCGGCGTCCGGTTTTTTTTAAAAAGAGCTTCATATTCCCCTCTCCGCCGTCGGCGGAAAGAATAAATTTCAAAAAGTCGCAGATTTACTGCGACTTTTTTTTGTTAATTGAAAATAAACCCTAACTTTGTATATGGAAGTCTGGGGGAATGCTCCCCAAACCTCTACTAACCAATGCTAACCTAACCTGATAAAATGGGGAAACGAGTTTCTCCATTTTATTTTTGTCCCTACCGGAGGAACCCCACGGCCTGGAGCCGCGCCCGGTGGGGCTGCACCGTCTCCCGCTCCACGATTCCGGTCAGTACGTCGGGCGCGTCGTGCCAGCGGTTGGCCCGGAAGCTGCGTCGGTAGGTGGTCAGGTGGCGGGCGAACAGGGGCCAGCGGCGCTCCCAGTCGGCGGGCATGCGGATCTGGCGCAGCACGGTGGAGGAGTTGGAGAGGATGCGGGCCTCCTTGTTGGCACTCTGACAGAACCACTCCACCCGGGCCAGCGTCGCCAGGCGCGCCACGGAACGGGCGAATCCCCGGCCGCCGTTGTTGCTCTCGACGCGGGCCAGGCGCGTCTGTTCCCGCCCCAGCATGTCGGCCACCAGCTGTTCGGTCACCTCCATCCGCTCGCGGGAGTAGACCACATCCGTCACATAGATCGCCCCCGTGCGGTCCACCGCGTAGCAGACCGAGCAGAGAAAGTCGTCGCCCGTGTCGGCCGTGTCGGTGTAGTTGGCCCGGGCCACCACGTCGGAGTCGGGGGGCAGGCGGTCGTAGAGGAGGAAATTCCCTCCGTAGAGCAGTCCCTCCCGGGAGCAGGGACGCCCCTGGTAGAGCGCCTCGAAACGCCACGGATCGAGACGGGCCTTCTCCTGCAGCAGACGGACGCTGTGCCGCTGCGGCCAGAGGGCTTCGCCCGGGGTGCGGGGATCGACCTCGGTGGGTCCGCCCTCCTTGAGCGCCTCGAAGTGGAGCGCCAGCCATCCCTCGCGCGGCTCCCCGAGCTGTGCCCAGCGGGTGAGGCGTTCGACCGGTTCGCGGGCCCCGATCCGGCCGATCAGGTCCTCCTCGTGCCAGCGGGTGAAGACCAGCAGTTCGGAAGAGTCGTTGTGCAGGCGGGTCTTCACCACGGAGGTGTACCACTCCCAGCAGTTCTCGCGGATGAGGGGCGAATCGGCCTCCATCGCGTCGCGGTAGAGATCGTCCAGTATGAACGTGTCCACCCGGTTTCCGGTGAGAGCCCCCTCCCGGCCCACGGCGAAGAGTTCTCCCTGGTGGCCGACCACCTCCGTCCGTTCGCCCGTGCGGACGAAACCCGTACTCTCCTGCGGAGGAAGGCCGGGCGAACCCTTGATGAGGGTGTCCGGGAAAAAGGCACGGTAGGCGGGCGAGAGGATCGTCCTCTGCACCCGGCGGTTGAAACGCATGGCCAGCGACGCGGCATAGGAGGCGACCGTGATCCGGCGGTCGGGATCGAGGCCCAGCAGGTAGGCCGGAAGCAGTTCGCACGCGCCCAGCGACTTGCCGTGCTGCGGAGGCACGGTGACGATGAGCCGCCGCACGCCTCCCCGGGCGAAAGCCTCCAGCACGCGGTAGTAGGCTTCGTGGAAGGGCGTCAGCTCCAGCATGGGGAAAAGGGCCCGGGCGAACCGGACGAACTCCGGGCCGGCGGCGGGCCCTGCCGATCTCTTTTTAGTCATGGTCTTCACTGCTGCGGAATGCCGCGGAGCACGGGTTTCTCCCGCACCTTCCGGACGGCCGCCCCAAAAATAGGCCGGCAGGGGGGATTCCCTTTTCCATAAATGCGGACCCCGCTGTTGCCGGGTCAATTTTTTATCGTTATCTTTGTCTCTATCCAACCGTTGAACCGACATGAAAGAGAAAGTCAACGACCGGCTGAAACGTTTCCGCAAGGAGCTGCATCTGACCCAGGAGTCGGTGGCCGCCCGGCTGGGCATCGGCAAGAGCGCCCTGTCGATGGTAGAAAACGGGCATGCCGCCCTGTCGGCCCGCAACCGCGACCTGCTGATCCGCGCCTACGGCCTCAACCCCGCCTGGCTGGACGAGGGGACGGAGCCGATGCTGGCCGGTGTGCCCGGAGAGGGGGCTGCCGAAGGGAACGGGGCGGCGTCTCCGGCCCCCCTGCCCGTACCGGAAGGAGGAGCCCGCCACCGGCAGGTCATCCCGCTGCGCGAAACGGTCACGGCGGGCGGCCTTTCGCCCCTGCTGGAGCGTCCGGAGGAGTTCGCCCCGGAGGAGTACCTGCAAATCCCGGGGCTCTCCCGCTGCGACGGGGCCGTACGGATACACGACGACGGGATGGCCCCCCTGCTCAGGCGGGGCGACCTGGCGCTGTACCGGGCCGCCGACCCGGAGGGGGAACCCTTCTGGGGCGACATGTATCTGGTGGGGGTGGAGATCGGGGGCGAGGAGACGGTCGCGGTGCGCTACCTGCGTCCCGGCAGGCGGGAGGGATTCCTCGAACTGCGGGGCGCCGACCCTTCGCTTCCGGGACGGGAGGTGGAACGGAAGCGTATCCGGGCGCTGGCCCGGGTGGTGGCTACCCTGCGCATCGGCGGGGGAGGTCTCTGAGAGAAGGATTTTCCGCGGGAAAGGAGGACAATGAACCGGCAAATTCCTATCTTTGGCAGAAACAACTACGTACGAACCCAAATCACAGGCTATGGAGGTAAAGATATCCGCCGACTGGAAAGAGCTGCTGGCCCCCGAATTCGAGGAGCCCTATTTCGCGCAGCTGGTCGACTTCGTCAAAAAGGAGTACTTCACGCGCACCGTCTACCCGAAGGGCCGGGACATCTTCCGGGCCTTCGACAAGTGCGGTTTCGACAACCTGAAGGTGGTCATCATCGGACAGGACCCCTACCACGGACCCGGACAGGCCAACGGGCTCTGCTTCTCGGTGAACGACGGGGTACCCTTTCCGCCCTCGCTGCAGAACATCTTCAAGGAGGTGCAGGACGACACGGGAGCTCCCCAGCCCGCCAGCGGCAACCTCGACCGCTGGGCCGAACAGGGCGTGCTGTTGCTCAACGCGGTGCTGACCGTGCGGGCCCACGAGGCGGCATCCCACGCGGGCGCGGGATGGGAACGGTTCACGGACGCCGTGGTGCGTACGATCGCCGAACGCAAGAGCCACGTGGTCTACATGCTTTGGGGCTCCTATGCCCAGCGCAAGGGGGCGATCGTCGATCCCACGCGCAACTGCATCCTCAAGAGCGTGCATCCCTCGCCCCTGTCGGTCTACCGGGGATTCTTCGGCTGCCGCCACTTCTCGCAGGCCAACGAATACCTCGTCCGCACGGGACAGGAACCGATCCGCTGGTAGCCTCGGAGAACCTCACACGCGGCCTCCGGTCCGGCCGGGAAGCCCGGAAGATCCCTCCGGCGGACGAGGTATCCGGCCACATTCCGCCGAACAGCCCCGTGCGGTTCCGCGCGAGGGCGCACCCCGCCGGAAGTGCCGCGGCGGGAACGGTCAGCGCAGGCGGGGATAGCGGTTGTGGAGACGGAACCCGACGCCGAGCATCAGGAAATTGGGGTCCTGGAAGTTCTGGAGGCTGTACCCGATGTGCAGATAGGTGCTCCGGGTCGTGTTGATCTTCAGGTAAAGCATCTGGTAGAGGGCGTCGAGATCGCCCTGGCCGTGGAGCACGTTGGACCCGATGCCGAGCCCCACCGTGCAGTAGGGCATCACGTACTCGGCCCGGCCCGAGAGCCCCAGCGCCAGCTGCCGCGACGCCTCCGGCCGCCGGAAGACGAGGTCGGGCGTCTCGCCGACCGCCACGAGCTGATCTTCGAGGTAGACATTGGCGCTGGTGTCGTAGACACCGTCCAGCGAGATGCCCAGCCGCAGTTTATAGCTGAGGTTGTACATCGGCGAGAAGTTGAATCCCACCACGGGATAGGCCTTGGGCGAAGCGATCTGGCCCTCGCCGTAGTAGTCCACCCCTTTGCGCCGCCAGGAGCCGAACACCGTGAGGTCGTAGCTGACATGCCGGGGAAAGGGGTGTTCCGTGCGCGGACGGGAGAGCCGGGACACGAAGCGCTCCCGGCGGTTGAACCAGGCGGTGAGCCCCGTTTTGAGCCCCACGGTGTTCAGCCCCGCGTTGGGCACCCAGGTATTGCCGTTGGAGAAATGGGTCATGTCGAGGCCCGCATTGAGGTCGAGCAGGCGCGAGAGCCTCCAGCTGAAATAGACGTTCACGTCGATGTAGGCGTTCATCTCCGACCCCATCATCTTGTTGTTCGGATTGTACTCCCGGTCGTAGGACTTCCACCCGGTCGAAAGGCCGAAATTCCACTCGTAGTTGAGCGTGAGCCACGGGGCGACGCGGGCGATGCGGGCCCCCTGGAACAGATAGAGGGCGAGCGGCGAACCGATCTCCTCCCGGTCGGGGAACAGGTAGCCGGAGAGGCCGACCCCCTGGTAGACCCCGCCGTAAATCCGGTCGGTCTGCGACCCGGGGCGGAACCCGAAGGCATAACGCAGATGGAAAGAGGCGGAGTAGCGGATCGGCTGGCGGTAGAGGTTGTCGCCACGCAGGAAATCGTTGGTAGGCAGGATGTAGCTCGGACGGTACTCCACCCCGAGGCCGTGCACCAGCCGGCGGCGCGGACGGGAAACAGGCTCCTCCTCCACCGGTGCGGAATGCGGGGAAACGGCGGCGGAAGCGCTCCGGGGCGGGATCCCCGTCCGCGCGGAAGAACGCGTGAGAAGCCCCCGGCCGAAAGTTCCGGAGAGGAAAAAGGCACGCGGCCCGGCGGCACGGAACACCGTGCGGGAAGAGTCGGCCTCCGGGCAGGTTCCGCCGGGCCCGGCACAAAGGAAGAGCGGAAAGGCCAGCATCCCTGCCGCGAAAAGGGCCGCCGTCCGGCTCCGGATGCCGTTCCCGCGCGCAGAGCCGCTGTCGGCAGCGTCCCTCCGGGCCTTTCTTTCCGTATGCTTGTCTCCGCAGCCGCGTCCGGGTGTCGTCATCGCTTCTCTCTCCCTGCGGTTAAAAGTTCACGTGCGTGTTGTCGCTCATCAGATCGTAGAGCTCGACGATACCCGTCAGGCGGCCCTCCCCGTCGGTCACCAGCAGGGAGTGGATCTTGAACCGGCGCATGATCTCCTCGGCCTCCGTGATGCGGGCGCTCTGGAGGATCATCTTGGGCGTGCGGGTCATCACCTCCTCCACGCGGATCTCGAAGAAGCGGCTACGGTACTTCTGCATGGCACGCCGCACGTCGCCGTCGGTCACCAGTCCGCAGATGCGGTCGCCCTCCATGATGGCCGCCACGCCGAGGCGGGCGTTGCTGATCTCGATAATCACGTCGCTCAGCAGCATCTGGGGCGGCACGCAGGGCAGGTTGTCGCGCCGCATCACGTCGCCCACGCGGGTGAGCAGCTTGCGGCCCAGGCTCCCGCCGGGGTGGAAACGGGCGAAATCCTCCGCCTTGAAACCCCGCTCGTGCATCAGCGCCATCGCCAGCGCGTCGCCCATCACCAGGGCCGCCGTCGTCGAAGAGGTGGGAGCCAGCGAGAGCGGACAGGCCTCCTCGGCCACGCTCACGTCGAGGTGGAAACGGGAGTGGCGGGCCAGCGTCGAACCCGAGCTTCCGGTCATCGAGATCACGATGTTGCCGTTGTCCTCCAGAAAGGGGATCAGTTTCAGGATTTCGTCGGTCTGTCCCGAATTGGAGATGGCCAGCACCACGTCCTGCGGGGAGATCATCCCCAGGTCGCCGTGGTAGGCCTCGCCGGGGTGCATGAAGAAGGAGGGGGTGCCCGTGCTGGCGAGCGTGGCGGCGATCTTCGAGCCGATCAGACCCGACTTGCCCATACCCGTCACGATCAGCTTCCCGCGACAGGCGAGCACGGCCCGCACGGCGCCCTCGAAATCGCCGGTCAGCTTCGAGGCCAGCGCCCCGACCGCCTCCGACTCCACCCGGAACGTATGCCGGGCTATATCCGTAATCGTACTCATATCTTTCGTTTCGGGCGGAACGGCCTCAGACCGTCCCGCACTGGTTTACCGTCGTTCGCACGCCCGCTACAACAGCGAGCGGATCACCCCTTCGAGCTGCTGGAGGGGCAGCATGTTGGGACCGTCGCTCAGGGCCCGGTCGGGATCGGGATGCACCTCGAAAAAGTAGCCGTTCGCCCCGAACGCCCGGGCGGCCAGCGCCATGGCCGGCACGAACTGCCGGTCGCCCCCCGTGGCCCCGCCCGCCGAACCGGGGCGCTGCACGGAATGGGTGCAGTCCATAATCACGCGCGGGGTGAACGCGGCCATGTCCGCCAGGTTGCGGAAATCGACCACCAGATTGTTGTATCCGTACACGTTGCCCCGCTCCGTAAGCCATACGCGGTCGTTGCCCGATTCGCGCACCTTCTCCACCGGGTAGCGCATGTCGGCGCCCGAGAGGAACTGGGCCTTCTTGACGTTGACCACCCGGCCCGTGCGCGCGGCCGCCACGAGCAGATCGGTCTGCCGGCAGAGGAAGGCGGGTATCTGGAGAATGTCCACCGCCTCGGCGGCGGGGGCGGCCTGTCCCGGCTCGTGGATGTCGGTGGTCAGCGGCAGGCCGTACCTTTCGCCGACGTCGGCGAGCATCCGCAGCCCCCTTTCGAGCCCCGGCCCCCGGAAGGAGGCGAGCGAGGTGCGGTTGGCCTTGTCGAACGAGGCCTTGAAGACGATCTGTACGCCCAATCCGTCGCGCAGGCGCACCAGTTCGCGGGCCACCTCGTCGAGCAGCTCCGCACTCTCTATCACGCAGGGCCCGGCGATGAAGAGCGGCCGGGCGGGATCGAATTCCGTGGTTCCGATTGCCATATCTTGTTTTTTCACTGTCTGTCGGTATCGCCGCGCGTGCCGTACATCGCCGCGTAATAGTCCCGGTAGGCACCGCTGGTCACGCGGTCGAGCCACTCCCGGTTGTCGAGGTACCAGCGCACGGTGCGCTCGACGCCCTCCCCGAAACCGAGCGAGGGCCTCCAGCCCAGTTCGTTCTCCAGCCGCGAGGAGTCGATCGCATAGCGCAGGTCGTGGCCCGCCCGGTCGGCCACGTAGGTCACCAGCCCGTCCGAAGCGCCCTCCGGACGGCCCAGCAGACGGTCGGCGGTGCGGATCACCTGCCGGACGACGTCGATGTTGCGCCGTTCGTCGAACCCTCCGATGTTGTAGGTCTCCCCCGGCCGGCCCCGGTGGAACAGCAGGTCGATGGCCCGCGCGTGGTCCTCCACGTAGAGCCAGTCGCGCACGTTCTCGCCCCGGCCGTAGACCGGAATCGGCCGGCCGAGGCACACATTGTTGATGCAGAGGGGGATCAGTTTCTCCGGGAACTGGTTCGGACCGTAGTTGTTCGAACAGTTGGAGACGATCGCAGGCAGGCCGTAGGTGTTGGCATAGGCCCGCACGAAGTGGTCGCCCGCCGCCTTGGAGGCGGAATAGGGACTGCGCGGATCGTAGGGCGAACGCTCGGTGAAGAGGCCCTCGCGGCCCAGCGAGCCGTAGACCTCATCGGTGGAGACATGGTAGAAGAGCCTGCCCGAGGGGTCTCTCCCCTCCCCCGTCCACGCTTCGCGCGCGGCCTGGAGCAGGGAAAGGGTGCCCAGCACGTTGGTGCGGGCGAAGGTGAAGGGGTCGCGGATGCTGCGGTCCACGTGGCTCTCGGCGGCCAGGTGGATCACCCCGTCGAAGTCGTGCCGGGCGAACAGCTCCCGCAGCAGCTCCGTGTCGCAAACGTCGCCCCTGACGAAACGGTAGTTGGGAGCCGCCTCCACGTCGCGCAGGTTCTCGAGGTTGCCCGCGTAGGTCAGCTTGTCGAGGTTCCAGACCGTACAGTCCGGATAGCTCCGCACGAAGAGCCGCACCACGTGCGACCCGATGAAACCGGCACCGCCGGTAATCAGTATATTACGCCGTTTTGTCCCCATAGCCCGCAAACAGGATTTCATTCCGCCGCTAAAGGTAAGCATTTTTCACGGAATAATCCCCTTCCGGACAGGGAAAGCGTCGGCAGGGCCCGTCACGGCTCCACCGTCACCTGCGCGTTCTCGATCCGGAACAGGGGGTCGTCCGCCGAGGAGACCGGGCGGCCCAGGTAGCGGAATTCCCGGAAAACCACGTCCCGGATCGCTCCGGAGCCGCCGCCCCGGATCACCACGGGGACCTCCCGGCCCCTCAGGTAACTCACCTGCTCGAAGCGGACGTTCTCCACCGAACCGCCTCCGCTCCCCCATTTCCCGGCGGGGATGAGCTCGATCCAGACGAGGTTCTCCTCGACCGATTCGATGCGGATGTCGCGGTAGAGCACGTCCGAAACGGCCGCGTTGCCGATGTGGTGGATCGAGAGGGCCGCCCGCTTGAAGAGGTGGTCGGCGGTTCCCTTGCGGATGATGTCGATATTCTCGAAACGGATGCGCCGCACCCACTCGGCGTCGAGCTCCCAGCCGATTTCGAGCGCGTTGCCCTGCCGGCCGCTCCAGAAGGTGGAGTTGCGCACGACGATGTTCTCCGCGTTGCCCGAGAAACCGAACTTCCTGGTCTTGATCGAGATGCAGTCGTCCTCGTTGCGGATGAAGATGTCGTCGACCAGCACGTCCGATGTGGCCAGCAGGTCGATCCCGTCCGAAAAGACCTGCGAGGAGAGCACCTTGAGGTTGCGCAGGGTGACGCCGCGGCACTCGAAAAAGGAGTTCGACCAGCCGTTGCGGCTCAGCACCACGGGACCGTCGATCTCGACGCCTTCGCAGCGTTCGAAACGGGTGCCGCGTTTCGTACCGCGGCCGTCGATCACGCCGTAGCCGAGAATCCGGACGTTCGTGGCCCCCTTGCCGTAGATGCAGCCCCGGAGCACGGCCCCCTCCTCCAGGAAAAAGGTCCTGTCGCGGCCCGTCACCACACGGGTGCCGATCTCGTGCACACCCGGGCCGAACCGGACGGCATCCGCCGGCAGGCGCCTCCACTCCTTCGGGGCGGGCGGATCGGCGAACAGGTAAACGGGACGGGAGGGATCGTCGTTGAAGGTGACGGCGATCTTGCAGGGGGTGACCCCCAGCAGGCGCAGGCGCCCCTCCTCCACGCGGCAGGCGATGTTCCGCGAAACGGGGCGGATGTCCACCCCGCGGATCGCCCCGCCGCGGGCGTCGAGCACGATGTCGGTGGGACCGTCGAGCGTGAGGCGGATGAAGTCGCCCACCTCCGTGGTGTCGGCCCGGAAGTCGGTGCCTTCCCGGAGCGTCTTCACGCCCCGGGCGCCGAGCGTCCCGCAGAGGAGGAGCGAAACGGCGGCAAGCAAAAGGGTTCTTTTCATGGGCAATATACGGTTATAGCGGCAAAGATAGCGCATCGCCGCACACCGCAGGAGGCAATATCGACCGCAAAAGAGCATAAGATCGTCCGGAGGGGGGGGGGGATTCTCCGCCGCACGCCGCAACGTGGGCGGGAGCTCCGGCCGCGCAGAGCCGTTCCCCCGGAAAAGTGCCCGGGAGAGGGACGAGGAGCCCGGCCCGCAAGATCAGCGCCCCTTCAGCGGACGGAATTTCAGTTCGACACCCGTGTATTCGGCCTCACGTTCGACGGTCTCCACCTTCCAGGCGCCCTTCACGCGCACGGGACGGTGGACGATCACCCGCAGCCGTATCCGGGCCTCCATACCGGGATAGGAACCCTGCCGTGCGCCGAGCGTGAGCAGCCCCGAACGGTCGTTCCAACGCACGGGAACGGTGGCGCAGGCCCCCTTCTCGTAGTCGTAGCTCTCGCCGTCGTCCCCGTAGAGGGTGAAGGAGGCGTCGCGGCCGCCCCACACGGTGAGGATCAGTTCGCCGGGCCGCTCGCCCGTATGCTGCACGGGGGGAATGGTCGGGATCACCGAGCCGCCCCGCACGAAAAGGGGCAGACGCGTGAGGGGGGCGTCGCAGGTGATCCTGCGTCCCCCGTCGTACACCCGCTGAGGATCGTTCATGTCGAACCACAACTCCCGCTGCGGTCCCCGGCCGCCGGGCAGCCAGACGCGCACCCGGGTGTCGGGATTCTCCCGCACGCCGAGCGAATCGGCGTACATGGGCTCGGTGACGGGCCGCACGAGGATCGAGGGACCGAACAGATAGGCATCGGACGAGGCGGCGGCATGGGGATCGTGCGGAAAGTCCATCACCAGCGGACGCATCATGGTGTATCCGTCGCGGGTCACGCGCCAGGCCGTCGAGTAGATATAGGGCAGCAGGGAGTAGCGCAGGCGGATCATCGCCACCTGGGCCTCGTAGGCCGGTTCCCCGGGCTTGCCGAACTGCCACACCTCGCGGGGAACGTTGGTGCCGTGGGCGCGGAACAGGGGCGTGAAGGCCCCGTGCTGGAACCACCGCACGTACAGCTCCCGGTAGGCGGGATCGTCGAGCCCGCGGGGATACTCACCGCCCCGCTCGTTCACGAAGAAGCCGCCGATGTCGGAGGTCCAGTAGGGGATTCCGCTCAGGGAGAGGTTGAGCCCGGCGGGCAGCTGACGCCGGAAGGTCTCCCACGAGGCGGAGACGTCGCCCGACCAGAGGGCCGTGGCGTAGCGCTGCTGGGAGGCGAAGGCCGAACGGGTGAGAATCTGCACCCGGCGGTTGTCGCCCGTGGCCCGCAGCCTGTCGTAGACGGTGCGGGTCATCGCCAGCGAGTAGGCGTTGAGCCAGCGGTGGAAGGACCCGATGGCCGTCATGCCGGCCGACTTGCTCCGGGCCTCCTGTCCCTGCTGGGTGAAGCCGTCGCGGAACGAGGGTTCGGTGGCGTCGAGCCACCAGCCGTCCACGCCTTTCGAGTAGAGCCCGCCGCGCAGGTGGCGCCAGAAAATCTCCTGGGCCCGGGGATCGAACATGTCGACCACCTTGTACCCGGCCCACGTAGGCTCGTCGAAGAGGACGTCCGCCCGCTCCATATCGCGGTACACGGCCGTGGCGGGGCCCACGCCCGGCCACACCGAAACGGTCAGCTTCACCTTCAGCTCGTCGTGCAGGCGGCCGATGGCGCTCTCCGGATCGGGAAAACTGTCGGGGGCGAAGCGCATGGAGTTCCAGTGGGCCTTGTCGCCCCAGTACGACCAGTCGAGCACGATGTTGTCGATCGGAATACGGCGACGGCGGTACTCCTCGACCACGCCCGTCAGTTCGTCGAACGACTTGTAGCGCTCCTTCGACTGCCAGAAGCCGAAGAACGACCGGGGAAACATAGGCGCAGCCCCGGTGAGGGTGCGGTAACCGGCCACCACGCCGTCCATGTCCCCGCCCGCGATCACGTAGTAGTCGGCAGCCCCGCCCGCCTCGGAGACGATCGAGAGGGTGTCGCCCCGGGTGTTGTCCGCCACGGTCTTCGAATAGTTGTCCCACAGGATGCCGTATCCCCGGTCGGAGACCAGCACGGGATTGACGATCTCCTTGTTGGCCTGCACGAGGTTCACGCGGTGGCCCCGGTAGTTCCACACGCCCTCCTGGTACTGCCCGAGCCCGTAAATCCCCTCGTCCGGGGCGAGCACGAAGCGCTGTTCGACCCGCCAGCCGCCGTCCGGAGCGCCGGAAGGCGAAAAGCGGCGGGCACCGGCCAGCGGCTCCCGCACCAGATAGCCTCCCCGGCGGGAATCGACCACGCAGAAGGTTCCCGTCCGGTAGTCGTAACGGGCTTCAAGGGCGGCCGTGAGCAGGCTCATCCGGCCTTTCCCGGGCCGGATGCGGACGCGGGGTCCCTCCGCGGGGAGAGGCCTCACGGCCAGCGAGGCGCTCCGGTAGGCGGAATCGGGCGAGACGGTCACGTGGAGGATGCGGTCGGTGACAGCCTCCACACGGAGGGTGCGCAGGCTGTCCCGGATCACCATGCCCCGGGGAAGGGCCGTCACGCGCACGCCGGCACGGGCCACGCCGGGAGTCCAAACCCGGTCGCCCGCCCGGTCGCGCAGATTTCCGTGCGCTCCGTCGGCCGGAACCGCGGCCGACAGGGCCGCCAGCAGGACGAACCCTGCGTAAATCCTCATTCCTTTCATACTATCTCAAATTTTCCATACGTTCGAAAACACCTCGGCGGTCCCGGACGCCGCGCACCGGAAGGGTTCCACACGGCTGCGGATGCCCGGGTAAAGATACGAATTTTTCCTTTCGGGGCGAGGGTCCGGCACAAAAAACGGGTCACCGGCGCCGCGTCCGGTCGCCGGGACTGAGCAGACGGGTCATCATGAAGGACTGCCGGTGGAAGATGAACAGCGGCAGGGAGGCGCCCACCACCAGCGCGAACATCACGAACATCGTGGTCAGTCCGTTGCGGAAGACCTCCACGATCAGGGCCCCCTGCTCCGCGGCGGCGTCCCCGGCCATGAACTGCATGAGGGCGAGCACGGTCTTGTAGGCATACATGCCCGGGATCATGGGCAGCAGCGAGGGGAAGGTGAAGACCTCGGCCGGGCAGTGCATCAGTTTGGCGAAGAGCATGCCGAACAGGCCGATCACGAAGGCGGCCGCGAGCGAGGAGACGGTGATCTCCAGCGGCGTGTAGTGCAGCAGGTAGTAGCGCAGGGCATGACCCACGGCGGCCAGCAGGGCCGAGACGAGAACGGTGCGGCGGGGCGGGTTGGAGATCACCGCGAAGCCCACGGCGGCCACGGCGGCGAAGAAGCCGTCGCCCAGCACCTGTATGATCCACTCCCCGTTCATAGGATGCCGACCCCCACGATGAGCAGCGTGGCCGAGAGGCCCAGCGCGATGCAGATAATCAGGATGCAGGCGTTCACGGCCCGCGAGAAGCCGACCAGCACGTGTCCCTCCAGCGTGTCGATGATGGCGTTGATGAGCGGAACGCCCGGAATGAGGAAGAGGACGCTGGTACCCAGCGCGATCTGGGGCGTATCGCCCAACCCGTACCAGATGCCGAGGGCCGCGATCATCGAGGCGATGAAGGAGCAGAGAAAGAAGACGGCCATGTGGTTCATGCCCCGGCGCGTGGTCTCCTGCCGCACGAAAAAGCCGGCCAGCGTGGCGGCGAACACCAGTCCCATCGCCGCGGGATCGCCTCCGAACAGGCGGCAGAAGGCGGCGTTGGCCAGCGAAACGAGCAGCAGCACCCACCAGCGCGAGAGGCGCGGTTCGGCGACGACGGCCTCGTAGCGGCGGCGCAGCTCCGGCAGGGGCAGGTGACGGTCGTGGGCGGCCCAGCTCAGGGAGCTCAGCTGCGAAATGGTGTTGAAGTTGAAGGGACCGGGCTCGATCTTGCGCACGGAGGTGCGGCGGATGGTGTCGTCCGACCCGTGCAGGACGCTCATGGTGATATGTTTCTGGAAAACGGTCATCTCCACCTCGTAACCGAACGAGGCGGCGATCCGCGTGACGTTGCGCACCACGCGCGAGGTGTGCACCCCGGCCGTCATCAGCGTGGTGGAGAAATCGAGCAGGAAATTGGAGAGGTCGCGTATGGAGACCTCCCCGCATCCGCTCCGCCCGGCACCGTCCGGAGTGCCGCACAGCGGGGCCTCCGCCCCTCCGGGGGCGGGGTCCGCTCCCGTCACCGCGCTTTTCCGCTCTTCCATTGCCGTCCGTTTACTCTCCGAGGGCCTGACGGATGTCGTCCAGAATGTCCTCCACGTCCTCGATGCCCACCGACAGGCGGATCAGGTCGGGGGCCACGCCCGCCTCGCGGAGCTGTTCGTCCGAGAGCTGGCGGTGGGTGTGGCTGGCCGGATGGAGCACCGAGGTGCGGGCATCGGCCACGTGGGTGACGATGGCGGCCAGCTTCAGGCTGTCCATGAACCGGATCGCCTCGTCGCGTCCGCCCCGGAGACCGAAGGCGATCACGCCGCAGCTGCCGTCGGGCAGGTACTTGCGGGCCAGGGCGTGATACCTGTCCCCCGGCAGACCGGGATAGCTGACCCAGGCCACCTTGTCGTTCCCGGAGAGGTATTCGGCCACCCGCAGGGCGTTCTGGCAATGGCGCTGCACACGCAGGTGGAGGGTCTCCAGCCCGAGGTTGAGCAGGAAGGCGTTCATCGGGGCGGGCGAGGAGCCCAGGTCGCGCATCAGCTGCACGACGGCCTTGGTGATGTAGGCGTTGCGGCCGAACGCCTTCGTGTAGGTGAGCCCGTGATAGGAGGGATCGGGCTGCGTGAGACCGGGGAACCGGTCGGCGTGGGCCTCCCAGTCGAAGTTGCCGCTGTCGACGATCGCACCGCCCACCGAGGTGGCGTGGCCGTCCATGTACTTGGTGGTGGAATGGGTCACGATGTCGGCCCCCCACTCGAAGGGGCGGCAGTTGACCGGCGTGGCGAAGGTGTTGTCCACGATGAGGGGCACCCCGTGGCCGTGGGCGATGCGGGCGAACTTCTCGATGTCGAGCACCTCCACGCCGGGGTTGGAGATCGTCTCCCCGAACAGCGCCTTCGTATTGGGACGGAAGGCCCGGCCGATCTCCCCCTCCGAAGCGTCCTGGTCGACGAAGGTCACCTCGACGCCCATCTTCTTCATGGTCACGGCGAAGAGATTGTAGGTTCCGCCGTAGATGGTGGCCGAGCTCACCAGGTGGTCGCCCGCCGAGCAGAGGTTGAGCACGGCGAAAAACGAAGCCGCCTGCCCCGAAGAGGTGAGCATACCCGCCACACCCCCTTCGAGCGCGGCGATCTTGGCCGCCACCGCGTCGCAGGTGGGATTCTGGAGACGGGTGTAGAAATACCCGGCGTCCTCCAGGTCGAACAGGCGGGCCATCTGCTCGCTGGTTTCGTATTTGAACGTGGTGCTCTGGCAGATCGGCACCACGCGGGATTCGCCCCGCTTCGGATTCCACCCCCCCTGCACGCAGAGGGTGGCGGGTTTCAATCTCTTTGTCATCTTCTCTTTCGGTCTTGATCGTTCACAGGTTGCAAATATAACGATTCTTCCGTTTTTTTAACGGCCGGAGCACCCGGCAAATGCCGAAAAAAACGAATCCCGACCCTGTGCAGCACACTGCGGCAGGGTCGGGACCGTAAAAAGAGATCGTTCCGGGGACGCCGTTAAAATCCGTCGATGAACGCGCCCAGCGCCCGGTACCTTTCATACACCCGGTCGTAACGGGCGTGCCGGGCCGGATCGGGCACATACTCCGCATCGAATCCGGCACCCATCGCCCGCTGGGCCTCCTCCACCGAAGGATAGAGGCCGGCCGCCACCGCCGCGAACATGGCCGCGCCGGCGGCGCAGGTCTGCGAGGTACGGGCCACGCGGATCGGCAGACCGATCACGTCGGCCATCACCTGCATCACGAAAGGCGACTTGCGGGCGATGCCGCCCAGCGCGATGATCCCCGCGATCTCCACGCCCTCGTCCGTCATCCGTTCGTTGATGGCCCGCGAACCGAAGGCCGTGGCCTCGACCAGCGCCCGGAAAATGGCCGGAGCCGAGGTCGAGAGGGTCAGCCCCGTCAGAGCTCCCTGCACACGGGGGTTGGCATCGGGCGTGCGGCGTCCGTTCATCCAGTCGAGCGCCAGGGGCAGCGACTCCTCCGGGTCGATGCGTTCCGCCTGGCGGGTCAGTTCGTCCAGAATCCTCTCCTCCAGCGCCGGGTCGGCATGCGCGACGTGGCGCAACGGCCAGCTCATCAACTCGCGGAACCAGGCATAGATGTCGCCGAAGGCCGACTGCCCGGCTTCGAGCCCCTCGTACCCGGGCAGGACCGAACCGTCCACCTGGCCGCAGATGCCCCGGATCACCCGGCTGCCGATCTTCTCCACGGGCGTCATCAGAATGTCGCAGGTGGAAGTCCCCATCGCCTTGACCAGCACGTTGGGCGTGATACCGGCCCCGACGGCCCCCACGTGGCAGTCGATGGCCCCCACGCCCACAGCAATGCCCTCGGGCAGCCCCAGCCGGGCCGCCCACTCGGACGTGAGCCCGCCCACGCGGGTGTCGCCGGTGCAGGTCTCCGTGTAGAGCCTTTCTCGGAAGCCCGCCAGCAGGGGATCGAGCGCCTCGAGGAACTCCCCGGAGGGAAGTCCGCCCCACGAGGCGTGCCACATGGCCTTGTGCCCGGCCGCGCAGCGGCTGCGGACGACCCGCCCGGGCTCCGTGTTGCCGGTCAGCAGGGCGGGCATCCAGTCGCAGTGTTCGATCCACGCCCAGGCGTCCTCCCGCAGCGACGGGTCTTCACGCAGGCAGTGGAGCACCTTCGACCACACCCACTCGCAGGAGTAGATCCCTCCCTCGTAACGGGTGTAGTCGATCTCCCATCGCCGGGCCAGGTCGTTGATCTCCTCCGACTCGGCGATGGCCGTGTGGTCCTTCCAGAGCACGAACATGGCATTCGGGTTCTCGGCGTGGCGGGGAAGCAGGGCCAGCGGCGTCCCGGCCCGGTCGGTCAGCACGGGCGTGGAGCAGGTGGTATCGAACGAAATGCCGCACACGCGCTCCGCCACGCCGGGCCCGCAGGCAGCCAGGGCCTCCCGCACGACCCGTTCCAGCGACTCGATGTAGTCGAGCGGGTGCTGGCGGTAGCGGTTGCGGGCCGGATCGCAGTACTTTCCCGCCTTCCAGCGGGGATAATAGCAGACGGCGGAGCCTGTTTCAGCACCGTTTTTAGCATTTACGACCACGCAGCGCACCGAATCGCTGCCGTAATCGAGACCTATAACAAACTGATCCTTCATTATTTAAAATTTTTCAGGTTATTTTTTTCGAAATTTATTTTGGAATTATAACGTTTTAGCATACATTTGCAAATGTATAACGATTTAGCTGATAAAACAAAATTATTTTCCAAATATTTTTCCGATGCAGACACGCCGCGTAACCATCAAAGACATAGCCGAAGCCGTTGGGGTTTCCACCTCGCTGGTGTCGTTCGTGATGAACAACAAGGGCAAGCGCTACCGGGTGAGCGAGGAGATGACCCGCCGCATACAGGAGGCCGCCCGCGAACTCAACTACCAGCCCAACAGCGCGGCACGCAGCCTGCGCAGCGGACGGTCGCGCACGATCGGGGTGATCGTCTCCGACATCTCCAACCCCTTCTTCGCCGACATCGCCCGCCGGATCGAGGACAACGCCTACAAATATAACTACACGGTGATCTTCGGCAGTTCGGACGAGAACGCGGCCAAGCTGGAGAACCTGATCGACGTGCTGGTCAACAAGGGGGTGGACGGGCTCATCATCGTGCCGTGCCACGGTTCGGAAGAGGTGGTGCGCAGAGTGGCCGGAACGTCGCTTCCCGTGGTCCTGCTCGACCGGTACATCCCCGATTCGGACATCAGCCACGTGGTGCTCAACAACCGCAAGGCCACGTCGCTGGCCGTCGAACACCTGATCGGACAGGGGTACCGCCGGATCGAAATGGTCTCCTACGACATGCGGCTCTCCAACACCCGCGAACGGGAAGAGGGCTACATCTCCACGATGGAGCGCCACGGGCTGGGAGAGTTCGTCCGCACCCACAGGGTCAAGTTCCAGCGTATCCCGGAGCAGATCCGAGAAGTCATCCGGGAGATGACCCTGCACGAACCCGCGGCCGAAGCGGTGATCTTCGCCACCAATACGCTGGCCGTCGAGGGTCTCAAGGCCCTGGCCGGCTTCGGGACGGTCGTACCGCGCGACATCGCCGTGGTGGGATTCGACGGCAGCGAGGCCTTCGAACTCTACTACACGACGCTGACCTACATCAAACAGCCCATCGACCAGTTCGGTCACGAAGCGGTGGAGCTGCTCATCAGGAGCATCGAGGAGAGGGACAGGAGCCGGGTGGCCGCCGTCACGCTGAATCCCGAGCTGGTGGAGGGCGACTCCTCCCGCCACAGGCAGAGCGCCGCGGAAACGGCCGGTGTCCTATGACCCTGTTTTCGTCCCGAATTGCTAAAACGTTTTATTTTACCTGAATATGAACAGAATAACCGAACGAAAGAACCTTGTGCGAGCGATGTTCCCGCTGATGGCGCTGTTCTGCGCCGCACCTGCCGACGCCTCGCAGGCGAAGGCTCCGGACCAGGCCACAGAGACGCAGGCCCCGGCGAAAAAGAAAAAAGAACCCCGTCCCAGTACGGACCCCTACCGTGTGAGATATAATAATGGGGGACTGGAGGTAGACCTCGGGGTAGGCCTTTGGGGGATACCGATGCCTCTGGACTGGGACGGTGACGGGCTGACGGACCTGGTGATATCGTGTCCGGACACTCCGTACAAGGGGGTTTACCTGTTCCGGAACATCGGGAGTTTGGAACGGCCGTTTTTCGACCGGGCGAAGAAGCTGACGGGCCGTGCGGCGAACAACATCAAGCTGTCGATGGTGGACGGGAAGCCGCGCGTGCTGATGCACGGGTTCGAATACGACGGATTTTTCAGGGATTTCTTCAAGAACAAGCGACCGATTCCCTACGAGGGTCCTGTGATGGACGAAGGGTTCAAGAAGTCGCGGAGCAAGATGTGGAGCTACGTGGACTGGGACGGTGACGGCGACCAGGACATCGTGGCGGGGATAGACACGTGGGACGACTACGGCTGGGACAACGCCTTCAACGGGAAGGGCGAGTGGACCCGGGGCCCGCTGCACGGCTACGTCCACCTGCTGGAGAACGTGGAGGGGAGGTATGTGAACCGGGGACGGATCGAGGCCGGCGGCCGCGAGATCGACACCTACGGGGCGCCGAACCCGAACGTGTGGGACTGGGACGGCGACGGCGACCTGGATATCATCTGCGGGGAGTTCGTGGACGGTCTCACGTGGTTCGAGAACGTCGGTACGCGGAACAAGCCCCGCTTTGAGGCGGGCCGCCAGCTGGCGAACGGCGAAGGCGACATCCGTTTCCATGTGGAGATGATCGTTCCGGTGATGTGCGACCTGGACCGCGACGGGAAAATGGACCTGCTGGTGGGCGACGAGGACGGCCGGGTGGCGTGGGTGCGCAACACGGGCCGGGTGAAGGGAGGGATGCCCCAGTTCGAATCGCCCGTATACCTCCGCCAGAAGGCCGACGCGGTGAAGTTCGGCGCGCTCTCCACGCCCTGCGCCTATGACTGGGACGGGGACGGGAAACAGGATATCGTGACGGGGAACTCGGCGGGGAACATCGCGCTGATCCGGAACCTGTCGGGCGGGGAGCATCCCGTGTGGGACGCGCCGCAGCCGTTCACCGTGGGGGGCCGGCCGATCCGCATCATGGCGGGGGAGAACGGTTCGATCCAGGGACCTGCCGAACGCAAATGGGGCTATACGGTGCTGACGGTGGCCGACTGGGACGGCGACGGACGTGCGGACCTGATCGTGAACTCGATCTGGGGCCGGATAGAGTGGTTCCGCAACATCGGCAAGGGGCTGGAGCTGGCCCCCGCACAGCCCGTGAAGGTTGCCTGGGAGGGCCGGGCGCCCAAGCCGGCGTGGAACTGGTGGGACCCGGAGCCGGGGACGCTGGTGACACAGTGGCGGACCACGCCCGTGGCCGTGGACTGGAACCGGGACGGGCTGACCGACCTGATCCTGCTGGACCACGAGGGATACCTCTGCTTCTGGGAGCGGTTCCGGGCCGGGAACGGGGAGCTGCTGCTCAAGCCGGGGCGCCGCATCTTCCGGTGCGGGGAGAACTCGTCCTACAACAACCGTTCGGAGGTGACGGACACGGCGGGGGGTCCCCTGCGTCTCAACTCGGCGGAGGCGGGCGCATCCGGCCGCCGCAAGATATGCATAACGGACTGGGACGGTGACGGCGACCTGGACATCATCGTGAGCAGCCGGAATGCGGAGTGGTTCGAGAATCTGGGCGAAAAGGACGGCATCGTGGAGCTGCGCTGGCGGGGGAACGTCTCCGACGTGCGGCTGGCGGGCCACACCACCTGCCCCACGCCGGTGGACTGGGACGGGAACGGGGTTCCCGACCTGCTGCTGGGGGCCGAGGACGGGCACTTCTACCTGCTGAAGAACAACGTCCGCTGAGACCGTGCTAAAATGGAGCCTTCACCGCCGCAGGGCGGGAGGGGTTCCGGATGCGAATTATGTTAAAACGATATAAACAGAAAACTAACCAGACATGACAACACGCAAACCGATCGTACGGGGCATCGTTCCCCCGATGATCACCCCCATGAAAGACAACAACACGCTCGACGCGGAGGGAGCCCGCCGGCTGGTGGAGCACATGATCGCCGGCGGCGTTCACGGCATCTTCATCCTGGGCACCACGGGCGAGGCCCAGAGCCTGAGCTATCCGCTGCGCTACGAGCTGACGGACCTGGTCTGCACGCAGGTGGCCGGCCGCGTTCCGGTGCTGGTGGGCATCACGGACACCTCGCTGGAGGAGAGCCTGCGGCTGGCCCGCAAGGCGGCCGACTGCGGGGCGGCAGCGGTGGTCTCGGCCCCTCCCTACTACTTCGCGCCCTCGCAGCAGGAGCTGATCGAATACTACACGGCGCTGGCCGACCGTCTTCCCCTGCCGCTCTACCTGTACAACATGCCCTCGCACGTGAAGGTGATGATCGAGCCGGCCACGGTGAAGGTGCTCTCGGCCCATCCGAACATCGTGGGGCTGAAGGACAGCTCGGCCAACATGGTCTACTTCCAGACGCTGATGCACATCCTGGGCGAGGGGTCCGACTTCGACCTGCTCGTGGGACCGGAGGAGTTGACGGCCGAGTGCGTGATGATGGGAGCCGCGGGGGGCGTGAACGGCGGGGCCAACATGTTCCCGGAGCTCTACGTGAAACTGTACGAGGCGGCGCTGGCCCACGACACGGAGACGATCCGTACGCTCCAGCGGCGGGTGATGGACATCAGCACCACGATCTACTGCGTCGGCCGGTACGGCTCCAGCTACCTGAAGGGAGTCAAGTGCGCCCTTTCGCTGATGGGGCTGTGCGACGACTACCTGTGCTACCCCTACCAGCGCTTCCGCGAGGCGGAGCGGGAGAAGGTGCGGGCCGCCCTCGAACGCCTGGGGGTGAAGACCGTGAAGTAGCTCCGCCCTCCGGAGCGGCCGGGGGACTTCCCCCGGCGGAGACCGGACGGCCTTCGTCCCGGCGCTCCGGCACCCTTTTTCAACCGAACCTCTAACCCGTTATCTATGGACATCACCGCATTAGACTACATCGTATTCTTCCTTTTCGTGGGGGGCGTGGCCCTGTTCGGCTGCTCCTTCTACTTCAAGAGCCGCAAGGGCTCCGCCTCGTTCACGGCGGCCGAGGGCTCGCTGCCCACCTGGATCGTGGGCATGTCGATCTTCGCCACGTTCGTCAGCAGCATCAGCTTCCTGGGTCTTCCGGGCGACGCCTACAAGGGCAACTGGAACCCCTTCGTGTTCAGCCTCTCGATCCCGATCGCCACGTGGCTGGCGGCCAAGGTCTTCATCCCCCTGTACCGGGGCATGAACTCCGTGTCGGCCTACCACTACCTGGAGGTGAAGTTCGGCTACTGGGCCCGCTGCTACGTGGCCGTCTGCTACCTGCTCACGCAGCTGGCCCGCACGGGGTCGATCCTGCTGCTGCTGGCCCTGCCGATCCACAACATGTTCGGCTGGGACATCACCTCGATCATCGTGTGGACGGGCGTGGTGACGCTGCTCTACACTCTGCTGGGCGGTATCGCCGCCGTGGTGTGGACCGACGCCATCCAGGGGATCATCCTGATCGCCGGGGCCGTGGCCTGCGCCCTGATCCTCACCTTCTCGATGCCCGAGGGGCCCGGACAGCTCTTCCAGATCGCCTCCGAGCACGGTAAGTTCAGCCTCGGGAGCTTCGGCAGCAGCCTCGCCGAACCCACCTTCTGGGTGGTGCTCGTCTACGGACTGTTCATCAACATGCAGAACTACGGCATCGACCAAAACTACGTACAGCGCTACATGACCACCAAATCGACGGCGGCGGCCGTGAAGTCCACCCTCTTCGGGGGGCTGCTCTACATCCCCGTGTCGCTGGTGTTCGTCTACATCGGGACGGCGCTGTTCGCCTACTACACGGCACGGCCCGAGCTGCTGCCGGCCGGCACGCCCGGCGACGGGGTCTTCCCCCACTTCATCGTGCACGGGCTGCCCACGGGCGTGACGGGACTGGTGATCGCCTCGATCTTCGCCGCCGGCATGAGCACCATCGCCACGAGCATCAACTCCTCGGCCACGGTGGTGCTGACGGACTTCGTGAAGCAGCTCTCCAAAAAGGAGGTGTCGGACCGGCAGAGCATGAAGGTGCTCTACTCGACCTCCTTCATCGTGGGGGCGCTGGGCGTGATCGTCGGGCTGCTGATGATGAAGGTGGACGGCGTGCTGGACGCCTGGTGGAAGCTCTCCTCGATCTTCAGCGGCGGCATGCTGGGGCTCTTCCTGCTGGGACTGGTGTGCCACAAGACCCGTCGCAGCCATGTGGTAGCCGCCGTGATCTGCGGGCTGATCGTGATCGCCTGGATGAGCCTCAGCCCCCTGATCAACGAGGGCTCGCCCTTCTACCGCTTCCACAGTCCGTTCCACACCTATCTGACCATCGTGTTCGGAACCACGGTGATCTTCCTGGTCGGCTTCATCCTGACCAAACTCGGTAAAAACACTTCGAAACAATAACTGCCATGAACAACAAACCGAAAATCGGAATCCGCCCGATCATCGACGGGCGCCGGGGCGGTATCCGCGAATCCCTTGAAGAGATGACGATGGGTATGGCCCAAAGCGTTGCAAAACTCTATGCCGAGAAGCTGCGCTATGCCGACGGAGCACCCGTCGAATGTGTCATCGCCGACACGACGATCGGCGGCGTGGCCGAAGCGGCCGCCGCGACCGACAAATTCCGTGACAACAACGTCGGGGCCGTCCTCTCGGTGACCCCCTGCTGGTGCTACGGTTCCGAAACCATCGACATGGACCCGCTGATGCCCAAAGCCATCTGGGGCTTCAACAAAACCCAGCGTCCGGGAGCCGTCTACCTCGCCTCGGCACTGGCCGGGCACAACCAGAAGGGGCTGCCCGCATTCGGCATCTACGGCTCCGAAGTGCAGGAGTTGGACGACAACAGTATCACCCCCGACGTAGAGGAGAAGTTGCTCCGCTTCGGCCGTGCGGCCGTCGCCGTCATGGAGATGCGCGGCAAATCCTACCTATCTATCGGCTCCGTGTCGATGGGCATCGCCGGTTCGATGCCCGACCCCGATTTCTTCCAGGAATATCTGGGTATGCGCAACGAAGCCGTCGATTGCTCGGAAATCGCACGCCGCATCGAACTGGGCATCTATGACAAAGAGGAGTTCAAACGAGCTATGGCCTGGGTCGAAAAGCACTGCAAGACGCACGAAGGTGAGGACCTCAACCCGGAACACCTCCGCTATTCGCGCGAAAAGAAAGACGAGGTGTGGGAGTATGTGGTCAAGATGACGATGATCTTCCGCGACCTGATGGTCGGCAATCCGAAACTCGCCGAAATGGGCTTCGAAGAGGAGGCCGCCGGACACAACGCCATCGCCGGCGGTTTCCAGGGCCAGCGCCAGTGGACCGACTTCCGCCCCGACGGCGACTTCTCGGAAGCCATTCTCAACACGTCGTTCGACTGGAACGGCATCCGCGAAGCCTATACCTTCGCTACCGAGAACGACACGCTGAACGGCGTTTCGATGCTCTTCATGCACCTGCTGACCAATCAGGCACAACTTTTCTCCGACGTCCGCTCCTATTGGAGCCCCGAGGCCGTAGAGCGCGCCACGGGCAAGAAACTGGCGGGCAAAGCCGCGAACGGCATCATCCATCTGATCAACTCGGGAAGCAGCACGCTGGACGCTTCGGGCGCGATGTCCGACGCCGAGGGTAACCCCGTGATGAAACCCTTCTGGGAGATCACCGAACAGGATGCCGAACGGTGCCTCGAAGCGACGACCTGGCACCCGGCCGGCCGCGAATACATGCGCGGCGGCGGTTTCTCGTCGAAGTTCCTCACGCGTGGCGACATGCCGGTCACGATGTGCCGTCTGAACCTGATAAAAGGCCAGGGTCCGGTGCTGCAAATCGCCGAAGGTTGGACCGTGAACGTCGATTGCGCAATCTTCGAGCACATCGACAAACGCACCGATCCCTCGTGGCCCACGACCTACTTCGCACCCCGACTGACGGGCAAGGGAGCTTTCAAGAGCGTCTACGACGTGATGAACAACTGGGGGGCCAACCACGGGGCCATCACCTACGGACACATCGGTGCCGATCTGATAACCCTCGCATCCATGCTCCGGATACCCGTCTGCATGCACAACGTCCCCGACGAACTGGTCTTCAGACCCTCCGCCTGGAACGCCTTCGGCACGCACGACCCCGAAGCCGCCGACTTCAGAGCCGCTAAAAACTTCGGACCGCTGTATAAGTAACGAACAAGCCGGGACGGAAGGAGTCCGTTCCTTCCGTCCCGGTTCTACGAACGATACGACATGCCCGGAACAATGGAACTACAACCGATCGTTTTTTCTGTATTTTACAATAATATGATTACGGCCGCCGACCACCCGGGAGGCGACGGTTCCGGCATCCGCAGGGCTTTCGTATCCATCAGCCAATAACACCTCAAACAACCTTTTCAACTACTTCCAACAATGAGACAGAGACTACATTCAAACGCCACACGGAGTGCGGCGGAGCGCTTCACCTGCGGAATCTTCCGCGCGGCGCTCCTCTGCGCGCTGCTGCTGGCCGCGGGAGGGAAAGGCCTGATGGCCCAGACGTCCCAGCCGAAAGTGCGGGGAGTGGTGCTCGACGAGAAGAAACAGCCGCTGGTCGGTGCCACCGTACTCGTGAAAGGCACGAACCGGGGTGCGACCACCAATGCGGACGGCAAATTCTCGATCGCGGCCAAACCCAACCAGACCCTGGTGATCAGCATGCTGGGATTCGTCCCGCAGGAGATCCCCGTCGGGAAACAGACCCAGCTCAGGGTCACCCTGAAGGAGGACACCCAGATGATCGAAAACGTGGTGGTGGAGATCGGGTACGGCAGCCAGCGGCTGGCCGACCTGACGGGAACCGTGAGCCGCGTGAAGATGGACGACATCATCAAGGCGCCGGTCGCCTCGTTCGACCAGGCGCTCCAGGGACGTCTGGCCGGCGTGCAGGTAAGTTCGACGGACGGACAGCCCGGCGCCGAAATGGAGATCGTGATCCGCGGCGCCAACTCCCTGACCCAAAGCAACGCCCCGCTCTACGTGGTGGACGGATTCCCGATCGAGGACTTCTCCAGCGCAGCACTAAGCGCCTCGGACATAGCCTCGATGACCGTGCTCAAGGACGCTTCGGCCACGGCGATCTACGGTTCGCGCGGAGCCAACGGCGTCATCATCATCGAGACGAAACAGGGACAGGTGGGCAAACCGCAGGTGACCTACAACGGCACGTTCGGATTCCAGCAGGTGACCAAACAGATGGAGCTGATGAATCCCTACGAATTCGTGGTCTACCAGATCGAACGCGACCCCTCGAACCTGGACGCCTACCTCACCAACCCCGGTCGCACGCTCGACTACTACCGCACGCATCCGGGCATCGACTGGCAGGACCGTCTGTTCCGCAACGCCTTCGTGCACATGCACAACATCTCGGTGTCGGGCGGAACCAAGCAGACCCGCTACGCCATTTCAGGAGCCGCGGTGGGACAGGACGGCGTGATCGACAACTCGGGCTACAAAAAATATCAGGGGCGCCTGTCGCTGACCCAGCAACTCAACAAGCGGGCCCAGCTGAGCCTCAACGTCAATTACACCGAGGACAAGAGTTTCGGGCAGACCTCGTCGGCGGCCCTCTCCACCTCGAACTCCTACGCCACCTATCTGATGTACCGCACGTGGGCCTACAAGCCCGTCTTCTCGAAGGACATCGCCGAGGACGAGCTCTTCGACGACGAATTCGACGGGGTGGCCTCCTCGACGATGAACCCGATCATCTCGAACAAGAACGAAGACACGTGGAAGAAGACCGCCACGTTCCTGGCGAACGTCCGGCTCAACTATGAGATCATCAATGACCTGCGGCTGACCGTACGGGCCGGATACGGCAAAAAGACCACGCGCACGGAGACCTTCAACAACTCGAAGACCTACTCGGGATACCCCACCGTGAACAACACGAAGGGCGTGAACGGTCTTTTCGACGAACGGGTCAAGACCGACTGGATGAACGAGAACACGCTCACCTACAAGAAGGAGTTCGGCAAGAACCACCGGTTCGACGCGACGGCGGGATTCACCATGCAGGGAACCCACACTTCGCGTTACGGATTCAGCACGCAGCAGATTCCCAACGAATTCCTCGGAATGAGCGGCATGGACGACGGCCTGCCCTACTCGACCACGGCCCTGCTGTCGGAAAACGTGCTGATGTCGTGGCTGGGCAGGGTCAACTACCAGTACAAATCGCGCTACCTGTTCACCGCCTCGTTCCGCGCCGACGGATCGTCGAAGTTCACGCCGGCCAACCGCTGGGGCTATTTCCCCTCGGGCGCCTTCGCCTGGCGCATGGGCAAGGAGAAGTTCATGCGGCGGCTCAAGTTCGTGGACGACGCCAAACTGAGGATCAGCTACGGCGTCACGGGCAACAACCGTGTGGGCGACTTCATCACCTACCCCTCGCTGACCATGTCGGACTACTACTCGTTCAACAACGGCACCCCGCAGGACGCCATCGTCCAGAACAACCTGGGCAACAGCGACCTGACGTGGGAGAGCACCGAACAGATCGACATCGGGTACGACCTGCGGCTGTTCAAGGACCGGATCAACTTCACGGTGGACCTCTACCGGAAAACGACCCGCGACCTGCTGCTGAACGCCAACCTGCCCTACTCGAGCGGTTACAGGACCGTCTACAAAAACGTGGGCAAGGTGCGCAACGACGGCGTGGAATTCACGCTGAGCACCGTCAACGTCCGGACCAAAAACTTCATGTGGACGAGCGACTTCAACATCAGTTTCAACCGGGGGCGGGTGCTCGAACTGGCCGAAGGCGAGGAGAACCTGCTCTCGAAAATCTCCTTTACGGGCGACTTCAACGCCACGCCGCTCTACATCGCCCAGCTCGGCGGCCCGATGGCCTCGTTCTACGGCATGGTGTGGGACGGCGTCTACACCTATGAGGACTTCGACCGGGACGCCGCGGGAAAATACACGCTGAAGAAGGGCGTCCCCACCAACGGCGACGACCGTTCGGTCATCCAGCCCGGAGACATCAAGTATGTCGACCAGAACGGCGACGGCGTGGTCAACGACCTGGACCGGGTGGTCATCGGACGGTGCACCCCCGTCCACACGGGAGGATTCAACAACAACTTCACGTGGAAAGGATTCAACCTGAACGTCTTCTTCCAATGGAGCTACGGCAACGACGTGATGAACGCCAACCGGATCATCTTCGAAGGCAACTACGCCAACAAGAACATCAACCAGTTCCGCAGCTACGTGGACCACTGGTCGCCGGAGAACCCCACGAGCAAGAACTTCCGCCCGGGCGGACAGGGCCCGCGGGGCGTCTACTCGTCGCGCACGATTGAGGACGGTTCGTTCCTGCGGCTCAAGACCCTGCAGCTGAGCTACACGCTCCCGAAAAAGATCGTCCGGAAGATCCGGCTCAACGACATACAGGTCTTCGTCTCGGGACAGAACCTCTGGACCTGGACCAACTATTCGGGACTCGACCCCGAGGTGTCGACCCGCAACAGCGCGCTGACCCCCGGCTTCGACTACTCCGCCTACGCCCGCAACAAGATTTTCACGGCGGGACTGAAAGTCGTCTTCTAACCTGTAAACGATTCTCGAAATGAAAACATTCAGCATCAAGATATTCGTCCTGCTCGGCCTGCTGTTCCCGGTCTGCTCGTGCAGCCTGCTCGACACCGAGCCGCAGGACTTCATCGACCCCGGCACCTACTACGACACGGAGGAGAAACTGGACATCGCCCTGAACGGAGTGTACGCCACCCTGGCCCAGACCACCCTCTACGGCGGCGACATGCTGGCCCGCATGGGGCTTTCGGCCGACCTCGGGTACGAGAGCTACTCCACGGACGAAGGCACGGTGGGCTATTACGACGCCTCCCCGAGCGACCCCAGAATCCTCAACTACTGGCGCGACCTGTACGCCGGCATCGGACGGGCCAACCGTCTGCTGGAAAACCTGCACAAACCGGAGATGGACGAGAAGGAACGCGACAACATCCGGGGACAGGCGCTCTTCCTGAGGGCCTACTATCACTTCCTTCTGGTCACCCGTTTCGGCGACGTTCCGCTCGTACTGACAGTGCCCCCTTCGGGCAAACTGACGGACGTGCAGCTTCCCCAGACCCCGAAACGGGAGGTCTACCTGCGGATCATCTCCGACATGGAGACGGCGGCCGGACTGGTCAAACCGGCCAGCGAGGTGGAGTGCGGCGGACGCATCAGCCAGTCGGCCGTGTGGGGCATCCTGGCCCGCGTGTGCCTCTACATGGCCGGGGAGCCGGTCAACGAACCGGGCATGTACGCCAAGGCGAAGGAGTATGCCCAAAAGGTGATCGACACCCAATTCCACAAACTGAACACCTCCTTCGAACAGGTCTTCATCAACTACATCCAGGACAAGTACGACATCAAGGAGAGCATCTTCGAGGTGGAGTTCTGGGGCAACAACGTCGGTACCTACACCACGACCGCCGGCCGGGTGGGACGCGACAACGGCATCGGACTCTCCAACGCCGATCTGGAGATCGGCGTTTCGCCGGGAATGATCCGCGCCACGGCCTATTTCCTGTCGCTGTTCGAGGAGAACGACCTGCGCCGCGACTGGACGATCGCCCCCTTCACCTACACGAAAGAGACCGGAGAGAAGGTGTATCAGACCACCAACTACTGGATCCGCTACTGCGGCAAGTTCCGCAGGGAGTATGAACTGACCTCGCCGAAAAGCGTGACCTATACGCCGATCAACTTCCCGATCCTGCGCTATTCGGACGTGCTGCTGATGTATGCCGAAGGCGTGGCCGCCGATCCGGCGAACGCCAGCGACGAGGAGCTGGCCCTCGCCTACGAATACCTCAACCAGGTACGCCGGCGGGGCTACGGCAAGGACATTTACACGCCGGACGACGCGGTCGATTTCGAAAAGGAGAGCAAGCTCGACCTGATGGAGCACATCAAGGACGAACGGGCGCGGGAACTGGGCTTCGAGATCATGCGCAAGGACGACATCATCCGCTGGGGCGAATTCCTCACCCGGATGCAGTCGATCGCCCCGTCGGTGCCCGAATCCTACACTTCGTCCTACTACGTGGCGGCCCGAACCATCTATAAAAACGCCAAAAGCCGGGACGTTCTCTGGCCGATCCCGTCCTACGAGATCGGAGTGAACCGCAACCTGGTACAGAACAAAGGCTGGTAATCCCCAAATCCAAAACGACCATGAAACACACGAAAATAAAGACGATCTCCGCGGGAATCCTGCTCGCCGCCCTGTTCGCTTCGGCCGGCTGCAGCAAGGAGGACTCCGTGGACATGCCCTCGTTCGAGGTGACCCTTCCCGGCTCCGTCTTCAAGGTGGGGGAACCGGTGGCATTCAGCCTGTCGGGGAACCCGGACATCATCTCCTTCTATTCGGGAGAGGCCGGCAACGCCTACGAATACAAGGACAAGGACCGGATCACTCCGGCGGAAATGACCCTTTCATTCACCACGCTGGCCTCGTCGGGCACAGCCGGTTATCCCAACCCGGCCATGGCCCCGATCAGCTACTCCACCGATTTCGACGGGGACTACACCGAAGAGGGGGTCCGGCGGGCCACATGGACCGACATTTCGGACAACTTCAAATTCCCGACGGACGTGGGGCAGAACATCCCTTCGGGGACGATGTTCATCGACGACCTCTTCCCCGCGGACGGACGGCCGCTCTATTTCCGGTTCCACTATCAGGTCGACAAATTCGACCAGAGCGCTGCGGGAGGCAAGGGAAACGGCCGCACGCAGGTCAACATCCAGAACTTCCTCATCAACGGAATGACGGCATCGGGCAGTACGCCGGTGTACGACGTCCTGACTTCCGGCTGGCAGTGCGTCCTGACGCCCAGTTACGACGACTGTCCCACGGCCAACCTGCCCAGCATGCCGGGTACCTCTCCGCGTATCCTGCTGCGCAGCGACTTCCGCCCCACGCAGGACCGCGAATGCTGGGCCGTATCGGGTCCGCTGTACCGGGCGGAGGACGTCAACACGGGTCCCGACATGGGAGTGGGCATCAAGACCGTCTCCGATCCGGGTCTGACCCGCTACGAACACACCTACACCACGCCCGGCACCTATACGGTGACCTTCGTGGGGGCGAACTCCAACGTCTACGGACGGAAAGAGGTCGTCCGCCAGCTCACGCTCACCGTCGTGGGCGACGAGGGTGGAATCACACCGCCCGAGTACGAACCGTGGCCTAACCCTTAAACCGATCCGACGATGAAAAAGACACTGTATATACTGGGCGCGATCGCCCTGCTGGCCGGTTGCAGCCAGGACAACCTGAGCGGAGAAGATCCCGCGGCCGGCGACCCGCGCGCCGTGCGGTTCACGGGCTGCGGCACTCCCCTCTCCCGCACCTCGGTGGAGGCGGACGGCAACGAAATCGAAATCACCTGGACCGACAGGGACCAGGTGGGCATCTTCGGCCGGGGCGGCTACACCGCCAACAACTACGCCTACACGGCCGTACCCGACGAAAGGAACGCGGCGAACTGCGTCTTCACGCCGTCCGACGCGAGCTACATGATCCTCTGGACGGGAACCGAACAGAATTTCTACGCCTACTATCCCTATGACAAGAATGCGGGCGGATCGCCCGAGGCGCTGCCCGTCACGCTGCCCGCCGAGCAGGTCCAGTCGGCCGCCGGATCGACGGATCACCTGGGCGGACTCGGCTTCATGAAGGCGGCTCCCGCATCCGTGGTCCCCTCGGGCTCGGGTTCGGCCGGTGCCGCCCTGCAGTTCCACAATCTCTTTTCGATCGTGGAACTGCGGCTGAAGATGGACGCTTCGGCCGGCGTAGAAGTGCCTGTCAAACAGGTGAAACTGGTCTCCACGGCCGCCGACCTGGCAATCGTGAAGGGTACGGTCGATCTGACCGCCCCGATCGAAGAGGGCTACACCTCGCTGCCCGTCGCCGTGGAGGAGGGAAGCCGCAGCGTGACCCTCACGCCGGAGACGATGCCCGCGCTGGATGCGGACGACTTCCAGAGCCTTTTCCTGATGGTGGCTCCGGGCACGCATCCCGACGGCAGCCTCACGCTGGAGGTGACGGCCGTGGACAACTCGGTCGACAAGGTCTCCCTGCCGGGCATCACCTTCAAGTCCAACCGCAACTACGCATGGGAGGAGACCCTCTCGCTGGATGACTTCCAGGGAGCCGATCCCTTCACGGCAAGCACCTCCGCGACGGAGTGCACCGTCGGCGAGGAGCTGATCTTCGACCTGGGCGGCGTGGCCGATTCGATCGCCTTCTTCTCGGGCGAAACGTTCAACGACTACCAGTATGCGAAAAAGGACCGCATGGTCTTTCCCGACATTCTGGTTTCGTTCAAGAACGCGCTCCAGAGCGGCACGCAGAACAAGCCCCTGAAGGTGAAATACTCGACCGATTTCAACGGGACCTACGACGAGGAGAGCATCCTGGCGGCCAGCTGGACGGACATCTCCGACCGCTTCACCATCTCCGACGACAACTCTTCGACCGTCAGCCTCAACTCTGCAAAGGAATACGGCCGATACGTATCCTCGGGCGAAGTGGATTTCGCACCGTTCTTCGAATCGGAAGACAAACCCGTCTACATGGGGCTCTTCTACCACATCGACGCCTATGTCACGGAGCTCGACAACGGCCGTACGGGAGCATGGATCACCGGTTTCCAGGTGGACGAACGGTACAAGGAGGAGCGGCAGACGCAGTTCACCCAGTCGGAAGAGACCATCCACATAGTGGAGGGAGCCTCTTACAGGACGGAATCCTCCCACTGCCAGTGGTATCAGACCCCCACGCTGCCGACGCCGAACATGTTCCGTTTCTGGTCCACGTTCAAGCCCACGTCCGACCGCGACGCCTATGCCGTGACGCAGCCGATCGTCCGGGGCGAGGCCAGGAACGTGGGACCGGACCTGCCGGTGACCGTCAAGGAAACGTCGGAGGAGCAGCCCGCGCAGTACGGCTACACGTTCAGCCAACCGGGCACCTACAAGGTGGTCTTCGTCGGTGTCAGCACGACCCTGCTGGGCCAGAAAGAGGTGGTGAAGGAGTTCGAAATCACCGTTCACCCCGCACCGGGCGCATAGACCCGCAGAAACGATCCCTTCCGGGAGGGGGATTCCGGCCGGAATCCCCCCGCGGCGGGGACAACACCAACCAATAACTTCGAAAACCATGAAACTGAAACACATACTGTTTCCGGCCCTGGCCCTCTGGAGCCTGTGCGCCTGCCAGAAGGACGATGCGGGGCTTCCGGAAGGGGTCACCGTAGAGGATATCACGGTGGAGGGCAGCGGGTACACGAAAACCGTGCTGACCGAGGGCGCCGACTACATCTCCGACCGAGGATACAAGATTTCCGGAATCCATCCCTATTTCGTCGGGTTCGAGATGCTGACCAGCAACAACAAGTCCCACAACGGGGGGACCATCACCCCGGTCGCCGACGGCTTCGTCTATATCATCGCCCCCGCGGCGAGCGTGCTGGACGGCTGGTCGGCCGTGCCCAACACGCAGGACAACAACCTCGTGATGAAATACAGCACCGGATCGGAAGACGTGGAGCTCTCGATCTTCATGAAACGGGCCTACGCGGGCCGGGCGGTGGAGATCCCCCGGCTGCCGGCCACGACCTTCTCCTGCGCCACCCCCATCGGGCGGAAAATCACCTACAACGACCGTTCGGTGGTGGTGAGCGTAAAAGGCACGCTCGTCGACATCCGGAAAGCCGCCAAAGGGGAAGAGGTCTATCCCCAGAACCACGATTACGTCTTCGGAGACGACCTGCCCGAATCGGTGCTCCAGAAACCTTACGCCACGGGACTGGCAGAGTCGGCCGGAGCCACGGAATTTTCGTGTCCGGTCTCCTGCACGGTCCTGCTCGCCTCGGACTGCGAGTCGCTCGGCACGACGGGATGGACTGCCACGGGCGAAAGTTTCACGGCGGGAGGGGTGACCTACCACCTGCACCGGTACGCATACGACACTCCGGAAGCGTGGGTGGCCGTTCCGCGGCCCGAGGCCTCGCAGGCGGCTTCCCTGCTGATCGCATCCAACCTGAAGGTGGCCGGCACGGAAGCGGTGCCGGGCGTGGAGATCGCCCGCGTTTCGACGCTGCGCAATACCTCCATTTCGAATCCGACCATCGTGATCCTGCCCAACGGGGAGTATCTCGTCGCCTGCACGGGAGCTCTGAGAAAAAAAGGGGAAGCAGCCCAGGTGGACGTGTTCGCCTCCTCCGACGGGGGAAAGAGCTGGAGCGTCCGGGCCGACCGGGACGGGGAGATGTCCTACACGACCCTCTTCATGCACAAAGGGAAACTCTATCTGATGGGGACGGACGCCCCCCACGGCAACATCATCATCCGCACGTCCGGGGACAACGGCGCGACCTGGACCTATCCCACCGGCAGCACGGACGGCCTGCTGCGTGAGGGCACGTTCCATGCGGCGCCGGGCACTCCCGTCGTCGTCCACGACGGACGCATCTGGCGGACCTTCGAGCACGAGGACGTGGAGGCGGACACGAAGACGGCCCTGGTCATGTCGGCTCCCGAAGACGCCAATCTGATGGACGCCGCCAGCTGGACCTACACCAACGAACTGGACCACTCCACGCTGAACTCGAACGACAAAGGCTACACCTTCCACGAATGGCTGGAGGGGAACGCCGTGGTCACCCCCGAGGGCGAGGTGGTCAACATCGTGCGCCTGGACGACCAGCGGCCGGGTCCGGACATCTATGCCGGAGTGCTGCGGGTGAAGGATGAGAACACCCTCGAATTCGACGTGACGCGCGACCTGATCGAGCTGCCCGGAGGCGGCAAGAAGTTCACGATCCGCCACGACGCCACGAGCGGCAAATACTGGACGATCACCAACCCCTCCGATCCGGACGACATGGGCAAGACCCACGAAGGATTCTACAAGAGCGGCATCAACTGCAACCTGATCCGCAACCGGATGGCGCTGTACAGTTCCGCAGACCTGAAAAGCTGGACGTTCGAACGGATGATCGTCGAGAACGACGATCCCTTCTTCCACGGCTACCAGTACGTGGACTGGCAGTTCGACGGCAACGACATCGTGGCCGTGAGCCGCACGGCCGTGCCCGAGGAGCGGGGACTGCCCGTCCGGCAACACGACGCCAACATGCTCACGTTCCACCGCGTGGAGAACTTCCGCTCGGCGCAATAATCCCCGACGACGATGCGTACGCTACCTGTTTCCCTCCTCTCCGTCCTGCTGCTCTCCGCGGCGGCCCTCTTCCCGGCACGGGGAGGGGCGCAGGATATCGAAACGGAGGGCCGCGTGATCGACGTCCGGCCCGTGACGCGGGGGGCCGAGGTCTATCCCATGAACAAGAAGGCCCGGTTCGGCAAGTCCATTCCGGAAAAGTACGTGGGCAAACGCTACGCCGTCAGCCTCGTGGAGCTGGAGGGGCCGAAGCGGGTGCGTGCCGGCCGGAAATGCCGGATCACGGTCGCCCTGCCCCGGGAGGACGCCGCCTCGCCGGTGTGGAGACCCACGGGGGAAACCTTCTTCGTGCGGTCGCTGCGGCACTATCTCTACGCGTGCGACTACGACACCCCCGGCGAGTGGATCGACCTGCCGCAGGCAGGCGAAAGCTCGACGCTGCTGTTCGGCGACCGCATCCGGGTGGCGGGCACGGTTCCGCCCCCCGGGGTGGTGATCGCACGGGTGCGGGAGTTGCGGAACGGCATGATCACCAACCCCTCGATCGTGATCCTTCCGGACGGCAGCTACCTGGCCGCCTGCTCGGGAGCCTTCCGGGAGAATGGCGTGCCGCAGGGCTGCAACTTCTTCCGGTCGGACGACGGAGGGAAGAGCTGGAAGGTGCTCTCCAAAAACAACGGGGCGCTCAATTTCTACAACCTCTTCCTGCACCGGGGCACGCTCTACCAGATCGGCACCGCCAGCCGGACGGGCCATGTGGTGATCCGCCGCTCGGAAGACGGGGGGCGCACGTGGACCTTCCCCCGCGATGAAAAGGACGAGGGCGTGCTGCTCTCGGACCACCGCTACCACTCGGCTCCCGTGCCCGTCGTGGTGCACAGGGGGCGCATCTGGCGGGCCGTGGAGACCAACGTGAAGGGAGAACCGCGCCGCGCCTTCGTCATATCGGCTCCCGAGGGGGCCGACCTGATGCGGGCGTCGAGCTGGACCCGCAGCGAAGCGCTGGCGAGCGACCCGGAATGGCTGGGCGACAGTCTCCGGTTCAAACAATGGATCGAGGGCAACGTGGTGGTCGCACCGGACGGGGAGGTGGTGAACCTGCTGCGCGTGGACGAGGAGCGATACGGCACGACGGCCGCGATGATCCACATGAAATCGCCGAAAAAGGCGTCGTTCGACCCCGAGCGGGACATCGTCACCCTGCCCGGCGGAGGGAAGAAGTTCACCGTGCGTTACGATTCGGTGAGCCGACGCTACTGGACGCTGACCAATCCCCTCGCCCCGGGCGACCGGCAGGCGACCACCGAACGCTATCCCGAAGGGCTCCCGGCAGGACTGATCCGCAACCACCTGGTGCTGTTCAGTTCGCCCGACCTGCGGGAGTGGACGCCGCGCGACACGGTCATCACCAGTGACAACCCCTTCTTCGACGGTTTCCAGTATGTGGACTGGCAGTTCGAGGGGAGCGACATCGTGGCCGTGATCCGGCTGGCGATGGGCGAGGAACGGGGGCTGCCCGCCCGGCAGCACGACGCCAACTATTTCGTATTCCGGCGGATCCCGCATTTCCGGGAGGGAAACATACCCACGGTACGGCTGCGCACCCTGCATCCGGTGTCGGAGGAGCGTAAAAACGAACCAACGAAAAACGAATAAAAACCATTCACTGAGAACCATGAAAACGATACGGACATTTCTGTTTTCCCTGTTGCTGCTGGCAGGCACGACCGCAGCGGCGCAACCGATTCTGAAACTGCCGGCCGCCATCGGCGACCACGCCGTGCTGCAGGCCTCGTCCACCGTGAAACTCTGGGGCTGGGCCGATCCGCGCGGAAAGGTACAGGTCATCCCAAGCTGGAGCAAGGACACTGTCACGGTGACCGTGGGCGGCGACACCAAATGGGTGGCCGAAGTGAAGACCCCCGAAGCCGGAGGACCCTATTCGATCGAGTTCCGCACCCCAAAGACCTCGCTCACCATCCGGGACATCCTGCTGGGCGAGGTGTGGCTGTGCAGCGGACAGTCGAACATGAACTGGAGCGCCATGAACGGCATCATCGACATGCGGCAGGAGCTCAAAGGGAAGCTGAATCCCGAAATCCGCCTCTTCACGGTGACCCGCCGGAGCGCCCTCTATCCGCAGGAGGACTGCGAAGGACGCTGGGAGGTGTGCACGCCCGAAAGCGCCAAGTGGTTCAGCGCCGTGGGTTACTTCTTCGGCAAGCGGCTGGCCGAGGCGCTGGACCGTCCCGTGGGACTGGTCAACTCCTCCTGGGGCGGTTCGCCGGCCGAGACCTGGACGCCCGCCGATGCCTTCGGGAAGCGGCCCGACCTGGTGACCCAGTGGAAAAAGGTCCCCAAGAGCACGGGCTGGGACATCAACATCGGCACCACCTACAACGCCATGATCCATCCGCTGCTGAACATGACGCTGGCCGGAGCGATCTGGTACCAGGGCGAGGCCAACATCTACAATGCGGAGACCTACGGCGACCTCTTCTCGCTGATGATCACGTCGTGGAGGGAGAAGTTCGGACAGAAGCTGCCCTTCTACTGCGTACAGATCGCGCCCTACGCCCGCTATAAAATCCCCGGAGCCGCCGCCCTGCTGCGCGAAGCCCAGGCTTCGACCGCCGCATCGCTGCCCGAAACGGGAGTAGTGGCCATTCCCGACCTGGTGGACAACATCATGGACATACACCCCCGCTACAAGAAGGAGGTGGGCAACCGTCTGGCCGGCTGGGCGCTCAACGAAGTGTACGGAAAGAACACGGGCAAATACAAACAGGCGACCTACCGTTCGATGAAGACGGAGGGCGACCGTATCCGCATCGTCTTCGACAACGCGGAGGGACTCACCGCCCGGGACGGCAAGCCCTCCACGCTCGAAATCTGCGACAAGAGCATGAAGTTCGTGCCGGCCGAAGGGGAGATCGACCCGAAAGACAACACGCTCGTGGTGTGGAGCAAATCGGTGAAGAATCCGGTGGCCGTGCGTTACAGCTTCACCAACGACGCCGTGGGGAATCTGTTCGACGGGGCGGGACTTCCCGTGATCCCCTTCCGCACCGATGCGGACAACAAGGCGGTGAGCGCCACCTTCCCGGGCGATCCCGTGTCGGAGACCGCCGTGAGGGTGAAGGGCAAAGGCTACGAACTGCGCACCTTCGAACGCGGGGCGAAACCGTTCCTGAACCGGGACTATCCGATCAACATGCTGCCCGAGGCGTTCGCGGGATTCCAGATGCTGTGCAGCGAGGTGGACAACATGGTTCCCTCGCAGAAGGCAACCGTCACGCCCGAAAAGGACGGACGCGTCTACATTCTCGCCCGCCGGAACCACCTCACGGAACCCGACCTGAAGGGCTGGAAGATACTGAAGGATTCCGAGACCCGCTATCCGACCCGCAGCAAACCCGGCATCCTCTACATCTACTACAAGGAAGCCAAGGCCGGAAAGCCCATGGAGCTGCCCGTCACGAAGGACTTCGCCGGCATCACGCCGCTGGCCCGCACGATCCGCTATGAGAAATAGACAAATCCGTCCGACCATGAAAAAAGATCTTCTGGTCGCCCTGCTGTGCCTGCTTTCCGCCCCCCTCTCGCAGGGGGCGGAGCCGGCGCTGCAGAATGCCCGTCCCGTACGGGCGGGCGGCGCCGAGGGGCTGGCCCCCCTCTCGTTCGGCATGACGTACAGCAACCGGCCGCGGGGGTACGCCTACCTCACCTCGCAGGAGTACCCCGACATTTTCGTACTGATCTCGTCGGGGCTGCCGGGCGTGCGGGGCATTTACCGGTGCGGATACGACGGGAAGAACGCCGACGGTTCGCTCGTCTACAAGAAACCCGTGCAGGTGGGACACCCCTGGGGGACGAAACTTCCTCCCTCGCGGTTCCGGGTATTCCAGCGGGAAGGGGAGACCTACTCCCTGTGGCTGTCGCCGAAGAAGCTGACCGTAACCCGCTGGGACGACGCGCAGCAGGCCTTCGTCAAGGTGACCGAAAGTCCCTGGCAGGGCATCGAGAAACCGATCGGCTCGTTCGACGTCATTCCGCGCGGAAACCGCGACCTGGAGCTCGTGCTGCTGTGCAGCGACGGCTCCTCCTACCGGCCGGAGACGTTCAAGGGAGACAGGCAGTCCTACTACGACGGTGCCGGCATCTACCGGGGGGAACTGCCCCGGTACGGGGTTTTCCGGTTCACGGTGGACGCCCGCAACTGGCAGCAGGTCTCCGAGGTGGAACAGGTGAGCCCGGACATGAACGTCGTGGTGGGCGGCAGCGAGATCGCGGCGGTATGCGGTCCGGACGGCACGCCCGACGGCTATCTGGTGACGGGACTGCTGGGCTCGATGAAATTCCTGCCCCGTACCAGGGGAGAGAGTCCCGTACACCACGTCTGGAAGGACGAGCGGAACATCCTGGTCCATCCGGCCTATTCGTCGCGGGTGATCCCGTTCGGGGGACCCGACAAAGTACGGGACGAACTGATCATCGGAGGTGAAAGCGCCCTCTACCATTACGAATACGCAGGGACCCGCGCCGACGGCTCGCCGGTCTACACGGAGCCCAAACCGATCCTGCAGCGCGGAGCCGACCTCTATTCGGGTTCGCTGACCGTACCCTGCGTGACGGACTGGGACGGCGACGGGGTGCTGGACATCGTCGCAGGGAACTCCGAAGGGCGCCTCCTTTTCTTTAAAAACAACGGCACGGACCGCGAACCCGACTTCAACGGACTGCCCGAACAGATCGAGGCCGGAGGCAAACCGATCCTGCTGCGGCCCGGATACCATATCGTACAGGGCCCGTTCGAAGGGGCCTGGGGCTACCTGTGTCCGGCCGTATTCGACTGGAACGGCGACGGACTGCCCGATGTGATCGTCTCCGGTTCGAGGGCCAAATTCGAAGTGATGCTGAACCGGGGCACCCGCACCGCTCCCCGGCTCGACCCGCCCGTACCGCTCCGGTTCGACAACATGGAACTGTGGGGAACGTGGCGCGTCCGGCCGGCCATGGCCCGCATCGACGGACGCAACGTGATCGTCATCATGGACGACGACAACGCGCTGCACCTCTACCGTCAAGTGGACGACTTCAACGTGGAGGACGGCGGCAAACTCCGGCTGACGGACGGACGGCCCATCACCGGGCACAACGCCCGGCAGGAGGGACTCGGACAATGGGGGCGCGGCAAGCTGCACTTCGTGGATTGGGACAGCGACGGAAAGCTCGACCTGCTGGTGGGGTCCGTCAAACGCTCCTCCTACCCCAGTCCCGAACGGGGACTGCCCTGCACGCGTTTCGAAAGAAAGGAGATCGGCATGCAGGTCATGCTGCTGCGCAACGCGGGCACGAACCGGGAGATGAAATTCGAGGAACCGGTCCAGTTCCAGGTGGACGGCAAGGATTTCTACATGGGGGCCCACTCCAACGCCCCGGTTCCCTGTCTGCTGGGAGACACCTCGGGAGGAGCGAACCTGCTGGTGGGTGTGGAAAGCGGCAAATTCTTCTTTTTCGAACACGGACACCTCACGACGGTAGGCATCGACGGCCAGCAGGGCGGTTCCCGTTGAAATCCCGCAGCAGAACGCGGACGACCGGAAAACGGGAACCCGCCCCACGGGAGAGTTTCCGCACCCGGACGACGGTCCCGGTGAACTGGAACACCGTCCTGCCGCATGATCCGGCAAAAGGCCGACGGGGGCCGGAATCGGTTATGCCGACTCCGGCCCCCCGTCGTTCCCGGCAACCGGTCCGGCCCCGCTGCAACGAAAGAAACCAACATGTACTGTAACGAGAAATAACATCACGATGAATCCGCATCTTTTGTTCCGCCTGTTTCCGGTCGTCCTCCTCGCCGTCATCGGGCCCTCCCCTCTCCGGGCCTCCTCGCCGGCCGCAAAGGCCGACAGCCTCGGCGAACTCTGCGCCCGGCACCTGGCGGCAGCACTGGAGGGCAAAGGCGGCATCATCGCCTTCCGCCACAAGATCGACGATCCCTTTTCCGAACGGATACAGGAATCGTTCCTCATCACGATACAACGGGACTATCCCGGAATCGAAATTCTCCTGAGCGATTTTCACACGGGAGGGACACCCGAAACCGCTTTCCGCATCGCACAGGGCGTATTGAACCGGTTTCCCGAAACGGACGGCATATTCACCGCATCCGGCTCCGCCACGGAAGGAGTGATCCGCGCCCTCTCCGCCCGGGACATGCGTCCCGCATTGGCCGGTATCGCGGAAAGTCCCTCCTCCGCGGATTCGCTGCGCAAAAGGGTCCCCCACGGACAAACGGTCGTTCTGGCCATACGCACCTGGCATCCCGCCTCGGCCCGGGAACTGACGGACAGCTTTTCCGACCAACGGATACACTATGCGGCCGTGCCGCCTTCGCCCCGCAGGAGGGCGGACCGCGTCGTTCCCGGCCTCGGGATCGAACTGATGCGGATACCGCCGGGACGGATCGGGACGAGAATCCTGACCGACACGTTCTTCATGGGACGGTACGAAATCACCCAGCAGCAGTGGAGCACAGTAATGGAACGGAATCCGTCCCGTTACACCGATCCGTTACGCCCCGTCGAATGCGTCTCGTGGCTCGATGCGATGGAGTTCTGCCGCAGGCTCACCGAACGGGAGCACCGGGCCGGACGGCTTCCGGCGGACTGCCGGTACACGCTGCCGACCGAAGCACAATGGGACATCGCTGCGCAGGACTTGTTCCTTCCGGAACCGGCAGGAACGGATTCGCTGGGTTGGCACCGGGGAAACAGCGGTGCTCCGGCCCGGGAAGAAGGGATACGCGATTCCCTGCGACGCATGGCCACCCACCGCACGGGAGAGAAGGCCCCCAACCGTTTCGGCTTGTACGACCTGATCGGGAACGTCAACGAATGGTGTCTGGACTCGTTCGGCCCGCTGCCCGCACAACCGTCCGAAAACTTCGCGGGCACCGGAAACTCCCGCCACCACGTACTCAAAGGAGGCTGCTGGTGGGCCGATCCGATCAGCTGCCTGCCCGCCAAACGCCACAAAGCTCCGGAAAACAGGAAACATTCCGCACTCGGATTCCGCATCGTCCTGATTCGAATATAAAAGTAGTCCATCGAAAACCTTCGTTCCCACCCCCTTATCCAAATCCGGTCTTACATTCCGTATGATTATTCGTAAATCTTCGAGTGTTACCATACTTGGATAATCACTCCCGGTGTTCAGAATAGATATAGCGTCATTTTTTTCAAGTTGCGCTTCTGC
>NZ_JADCJY010000003.1 GCF_014982715.1 Gallalistipes aquisgranensis
CCTTATCCAAATCCGGTCTTACATTCCGTATGATTATTCGTAAATCTTCGAGTGTTACCATACTTGGATAATCACTCCCGGTGTTCAGAATAGATATAGCGTCATTTTTTTCAAGTTGCGCTTCTGCCTGGGCAGGCAGGGGCGGGGGGAATAGTGCGCTTGGAGTAATCAGGCGAGTCGAGAGGGTTGCAGTTCTTTTGTGATTTCGGAGCGGGTATGGGGATAAAAAAAGAGTCTCCGTCAAAAAGACAGAGACTCTGAAGGAGGCGGCTACCTACTCTCCCACGTGTTAACGCAGTACCATCGGCGTAAGCGGGTTTAACTACTCTGTTCGGAATGGGAAGAGGTGGGACCCCGCCACTATAACCACCTAAGTTTGGAATGTGTTATAGTATAGGACACATTAAATTGTAAATTCTTTGACATGCTTAGGAAGGACTTTTCCCGCTTCGGCAGTCAAACTATCCGACAGGGGATAATTTGACGGAATGTAAGGATGAGAAAAGAGCCCTCATTGGAAAGTACACGGGTAATTAGTACCACTCGGCTTTGACATCACTGCCTTTAGACCTGTGGCCTATCAACGTGGTAGTCTCCCACGACCCTTAAGGGAAATCTTATCTTGGGGAAGGCTTCGCGCTTAGATGCTTTCAGCGCTTATCCAGTCCGCACATGGCTACTCTGCACTGCACCTGGCGGCACAACAGATACACCAGAGGTACGTCCAACCCGGTCCTCTCGTACTAAGGTCAGGACCCCTCAAATTTCCGACGCCCGCGACAGATAGAGACCGAACTGTCTCACGACGTTCTGAACCCAGCTCGCGTGCCACTTTAATCGGCGAACAGCCGAACCCTTGGGACCTTCTCCAGCCCCAGGATGTGACGAGCCGACATCGAGGTGCCAAACCGCCGCGTCGATATGAGCTCTTGGCGGCGATCAGCCTGTTATCCCCGGAGTACCTTTTATCCTTTGAGCGATGGCCAGTCCACGCAGAACCACCGGATCACTATGCCCTGCTTTCGCACCTGGTCGACTTGTAAGTCTCACAGTCAAGCACCCTTGTGCCATTGCACTCTACGCACGGTTACCAATCGTGCTGAGGGTACCTTGGGAAGCCTCCGTTACTCTTTTGGAGGCGACCACCCCAGTCAAACTACCCACCAAACGGTGTCCCCCTCGCGGGGTTAGAACTCAAATACACAAAGGGCAGTATTTCAACGTTGACTCCACCAGACCTGGCGGCCCGGCTTCAAAGTCTCCTGCCTATCCTACACATCGTATACCCAAATTCAGCGTTAAGCTATAGTAAAGGTTCACGGGGTCTTTTCGTCCCGTCGCGGGTACCCGGCATCTTCACCGGGACTACAATTTCACCGAGCTCACGGTTGAGACAGTGTCCAGATCGTTACACCATTCGTGCAGGTCGGAACTTACCCGACAAGGAATTTCGCTACCTTAGGACCGTTATAGTTACGGCCGCCGTTTACTGGGGCTTCGATTCAATGCTTCTCTTGCGATGACATCCCCTCTTAACCTTCCAGCACCGGGCAGGTGTCAGGCCCTATACGTCTACTTTCGTATTAGCAGAGCCCTGTGTTTTTGATAAACAGTCGCCTGGACCTCTTCGCTGCGCCCTGCAGAGCAGGGACCCCTTTTCCCGAAGTTACGGGGTTAATTTGCCTAGTTCCTTAACCGTGAATCACTCGAGCACCTTAGGATACTCTCCTCGACCACCTGTGTCGGTTTACGGTACGGGCGATTCATACCTGAAGCTTAGAAGTTTTTCTCGGAAGCATACTTGGGTCAACTATCCGATTGCCCGAAGGCTCTCGGTACTGTCAGATTTCAGCAGAAAGTCGCTGTTAACGTCTCTCTATACCTACGTCCTTTAACCGGCTATTCCGTCAGCCGGCGTGACTTACGTTTCTTCGTCCCTCCGTCGCAGTATGAATCGGTATCGGAATATTAACCGATTGTCCATCGGAATCACCGTTCGGCTTATCCTTAGGCCCCGACTAACCCTGATCCGATTAACGTTGATCAGGAAACCTTGGTCTTGCGGTGGGCGGGTTTCTCGCCCGCCTTATCGTTACTTATGCCTACATTTGCTTTTCCATCCGCTCCACAATACCTGACGGTACGGCTTCGACGCAAATGGAATGCTCCCCTACCACTCTTTCGAGTCCATAGCTTCGGCGATACACTTGATGCCCGTTTATTATCCACGCACAACCGCTCGACTAGTGAGCTGTTACGCACTCTTTAAATGAATAGCTGCTTCCAAGCTAACATCCTAGCTGTCGCTGCAGTCGCACATCGTTAGATCAACTTAGTGTATTCTTGGGGGCCTTAGCTGATGATCTGAGTTGTTCCTCTCTCGTGACCGGACATTAGCACCCGGCCGCTCACTGCTGTAAATCATACTACCGGCATTCGGAGTTTGTCAGGATTTGGTAGGCGGTGAAGCCCCCGCATCCAATCAGTAGCTCTACCTCCGGTAGACTCTTTATTACAACGCTGCCCCTAAAGGCATTTCGGGGAGTACGAGCTATTTCCCAGCTTGATTAGCCTTTCACCCCTACCCTCAAGTCATCCAGAAGCTTTTCAACGCTTATTGGTGCGGTCCTCCAGTTGGTATTACCCAACCTTCAACCTGCTCAAGGGTAGATCGCAAGGTTTCGCGTCTACAACCACTGACTATGGCGCCCTATTCAGACTCGCTTTCGCTTCGGCTCCGTGCTTATCAGCACTTAACCTTGCCAGTGATTAGTAACTCGTAGGCTCATTATGCAAAAGGCACGCCGTCACGGCACAAAGCCGCTCCGACCGGTTGTAAGCGCCTGGTTTCAGGTTCTATTTCACTCCCCTGTTCGGGGTACTTTTCACCTTTCCCTCACGGTACTGGTCCACTATCGGTCTCTTGGGAGTATTTAGCCTTACCGGGTGGTCCCGGCAGATTCAGACAGGATTCCTCGTGTCCCGCCCTACTCAGGATACTGCTACCTCATATCTAACTTACGTGTACGTGCCTTTCACACTCTATGGATCAACTTTCCAGAAGATTCCACTTCGTCGACACTCGGATATTGCAGTCCTACGACCCCGATATTGCCGTAACAACATCGGTTTAGGCTGTTTCCATTTCGCTCGCCACTACTTTGGAAATCACGGTTGTTTTCTTCTCCTCCGCCTACTTAGATGTTTCAGTTCAGCGGGTTTGCCCACCTCGCGGTGTGACTGGCCTCCAGCCAGCCGGGTTGCCCCATTCGGATATCCTCGGATCAATTCACGTTTGCTAATCCCCGAGGCTTTTCGCAGCTTACCACGTCCTTCTTCGCCTCCAAGAGCCCAGGCATCCCCCAGACGCTCTTTCTTACTTTCTCTTTTCGCCATATACCCGCCTTTTGCTCGAGTATATGACCTCTTTTCTCATCCTTAATTCTGTCAAAGAACTT
>NZ_JADCJY010000004.1 GCF_014982715.1 Gallalistipes aquisgranensis
CTCCAGAAAGGAGGTGTTCCAGCCGCACCTTCCGGTACGGCTACCTTGTTACGACTTAGCCCCAGTCATCAGTTTTGCCCTAGGACGCTCCTTGCGGTGACGTACTTCAGGCACCCCCGACTTCCATGGCTTGACGGGCGGTGTGTACAAGGCCCGGGAACGTATTCACCGCGCCATGGCTGATGCGCGATTACTAGCGAATCCAACTTCATGGAGGCGAGTTTCAGCCTCCAATCCGAACTGAGACCGGCTTTCGAGATTGGCATCCTGTCACCAGGTAGCTGCCCTCTGTACCGACCATTGTAACACGTGTGTCGCCCCGGACGTAAGGGCCGTGCTGATTTGACGTCATCCCCACCTTCCTCTCGGCTTACACCGGCAGTCCTGTCAGAGTTCCCGGCATTACCCGCTGGCAACTAACAGTAGGGGTTGCGCTCGTTATGGGACTTAACCCGACACCTCACGGCACGAGCTGACGACAACCATGCAGCACCTAGTTTCGCGCCCCGAAGGGAAGACTCCTTTCAGAATCCGTCGCTAACTTTCAAGCCCGGGTAAGGTTCCTCGCGTATCATCGAATTAAACCACATGTTCCTCCGCTTGTGCGGGCCCCCGTCAATTCCTTTGAGTTTCATTCTTGCGAACGTACTCCCCAGGTGGATAGCTTAACGCTTTCGCTAAGTCACCGACAGTGTATCGCCGGCAACGAGCTATCATCGTTTACGGCGTGGACTACCAGGGTATCTAATCCTGTTTGCTCCCCACGCTTTCGTGCCTCAGCGTCAGATATGGCTTTGTGAGCTGCTTTCGCAATCGGTGTTCTGTGTGATCTCTAAGCATTTCACCGCTACACCACACATTCCGCCCACAGCAACCATTCTCTAGCTCAACAGTATTGGAGGCAGTTCCGTGGTTGAGCCACGGGCTTTCACCTCCAACTTATCAAACCGCCTACGCACCCTTTAAACCCAATAAATCCGGATAACGCTTGGATCCTCCGTATTACCGCGGCTGCTGGCACGGAGTTAGCCGATCCTTATTCGCAGAGTACTTTCAGCCGGATACACGTATCCGGGTTTACCCTTCTGCAAAAGCAGTTTACGACTCATAGAGCTGTCATCCTGCACGCGGCATGGCTGGTTCAGACTTGCGTCCATTGACCAATATTCCTCACTGCTGCCTCCCGTAGGAGTCTGGTCCGTGTCTCAGTACCAGTGTGGGGGGTTAACCTCTCAGTCCCCCTATGTATCGTCGCCTTGGTGAGCCGTTACCTCACCAACTAGCTAATACAACGCATGCCCATCTTTAACCACCGGAGTTTTCAACCTCAAGAGATGCCTCTCGAAATATTATGGGGAATTAGTACCGATTTCTCAGTGTTATGCCCCTGTTAAAGGTAGGTTGCATACGCGTTACGCACCCGTGCGCCGGTCGCCGGCAAGAGTAGCAAGCTACTCTATCCGCTGCCCCTCGACTTGCATGTGTTAGGCCTGCCGCTAGCGTTTATCCTGAGCCAGGATCAAACTCTCCATTGTAAAAA